>JAGBYS010000152.1 GCA_017628675.1 Tidjanibacter sp. | reverse complement strand
TGCAGTACACCTGCTTCCCCAACGGCAAGGGCGGTATTGTGGATGACTTCCTGCTGTATCGCTTCAGCGAGGAGTGCTACCTCTTGGCCATCAACGCTGCCAACATCGACAAGGACTGGGCCTTCGTATGCGAGCAGGGCAAGGCCTTCGGTATGGAGCCCGGCAAGGAGCTCATCAACGCCTCCGACGAGACCGCACAGCTGGCCATCCAGGGTCCCTTGGCTATGAAACTTGTGCAGAAGATGTGCGACGAGCCCGTTGAGGATATGGTTTACTACACCTTCAAGACCCTCAAGGTGGGTGGCTGCGAGGCTATCCTCTCGACCACCGGCTACACCGGCTCGGGCGGCTGCGAGGTATATATCAACGCCAAGGATGCCGACCAGCTCTGGGCAGAGCTCTGGAAGGCAGGTGAGGAGTTTGGTCTGAAGAATATCGGTCTGGGCGCACGCGATACCCTCCGTCTGGAGAAAGGTTTCTGCCTCTATGGCCACGAGATCAACGACGAGATTTCGCCCATCGAGGCGGGTCTGGGCTGGATCACCAAGTTTGTCGACGGCAAGGACTTCCTCGACAGGGAGTATATGGAGTCGCTCAAGGCTGGTGGTCTGAAGCGCAAACTCGTGGGCCTGAAGCTCATTGATCGTGGTGTGCCTCGTGCGGGCTACCAGATTGGCGACGAGCAGGGTAACCCCATCGGCGAGATGGTTTCGGGTACTATGTCGCCCTGCCTGAAGGTGGGTATTGGTACCGGCTATGTGCCAAAGGAGTATGCCACCGTTGGCAACATCCTCACCATCATCGTGCGTGACCGCGCTCTGAAGGCCGAGGTTGTGAAACTCCCCTTCCTTTAGTTTAGAGAGTAAGGAGTAATGAGTAAAGAGTAATTGGGGTTTAGGGCGTTGGCCCTAAACCCCTTTTCTATTATTAAGGTGCGATTACCACAATTGTCCTTTTTCAATTTCACAAAAACACTGAGCCCCGAAAGTTTACGCTTTCGGGGCTCAGTGTATTGTGTATGCCGTGCGGGGTTACTCGATAGTCCAAGTCTCGCCGCTATTGAGCAGGTCGTCCATACATTTGATCTTGCTCTTCTCCTGCACCTCGGCCACCTGGCGAGCCACCTCGTTGTTGTAGGTGGGCTCGTCTACATCGCGGATGACACCCAGAGCCACGGGGAAGTCGGGATACTTCATTGCGGCCAGAGCGTTGTGGATGTAGGTGGTGGGCTCCTTGGAGTCGTGGGTGAGCACATCGTCGAGGGTGTAGCCATCCTCGCCAACGGTCACAACCTTCAGTTTGAAGCCGTCAAGAACGATACCTTTATCTTTATTAGCACCGAAGAGCATCTTCTCGCCATCCTTCAGAACGATGGTGTGCTCTGCACGGGTAGCCTTATCCTTGGCGAAGGCTGCGTGAGCACCGTCGTTGAAGATTACGCAGTTCTGCAACACCTCGGTGATGGAGAAACCGTCGTGCTGAGCGGCCCTCACGAGGCACTGGCGGGTGAGATCCACCTCCACATCGATCGAACGAGCGAAGAAGGTACCCTTGGCACCGATGATGAGCTCACCGGGGTTGAAGGGCTTTTCAATGGTGCCATAGGGCGAGGTCTTGGTGATCTTGCCCAACTTCGAGGTGGGGGAGTACTGACCCTTGGTCAGACCATAGATCTCGTTGTTGAAGAGAACCACATTGAGGTCGATGTTCCTACGAATGGCGTGGATGAAGTGGTTACCACCAATGGCGAGCGAGTCGCCGTCACCGGTTGCTACGAAGACACTCACACCGGGGTTGGCTACCTTCAGACCGGTAGCAATGGCGTTGGCCCTACCGTGGATGGAGTGGAAACCGTAGGTCTTCATATAGTAGGGGAAACGCGACGAGCAGCCGATACCCGAAACCACCACGAACTCCGAGCGGTTGCGGCCTGCAATCTCTGCCACATCGGGCATAGCCTTCTGTACTGCGTTGAGGATGAAGTGGTCGCCACAGCCGGGGCACCATTTAACTTCCTGATCGCTCTTAAAATCTGCTTGTGTGTATTTCATAACTGCTACTATTTCTCCAATAATTCGTTAAACTTGGCCTCCAACTCAACGGTGGTGAAGGGCAGACCCTGACATTTGTTGTACTGCTCGTAGTGGAACTGCTGGAAGTTCATACGGAGGTAGTCGGCAAACTGACCCTCGTTGAGCTCACACACAACAATCTTCTTGAACTTCGAGAAAATATCGGCCACGCCTTTGGGCAGGGGGTTGATGTAGTTGAAGTGGCACAGCGAGATGCTCTTGCCCTCCTCCTGCATCTTCTCAACGGTAGCCTGCAGGTGACCACGGGTGCCGCCCCAACCTACAACCAGCAGATCGCCCTCCTCGGCGCCGAGAACGGTCTGCGAGGGGATGTAGTCGGCAACCTTTGCAACCTTTGCTGCACGGGTCTCGACCATCTTCTGGTGGTTCTTGGGATCGTGGGAAACGCTACCCTTGAGGGCATCCTTCTCCAGACCGCCGATGCGGTGCTCCAGACCTACGGTGCCGGGGATAGCCCAGCGGCGTGCGAGTTTCTCGTCGCGCTTGTAGGGAAGGAATACATCCTCGCCCTCGGGAAGCTCAGTAATAATGGGCGGGTGAATTTCGGGGTAATCTTTCATAGACGGAATCTTCCAGGGCTGGGAGCCGTTGGCGATGAAGCCGTCGGTGAGAAGGATTACGGGGGTCATATGCTCCATAGCAATCTTACCTGCCTGGAATGCGTAGTGGAAGCAGTCGCTGGGCGAGGAGGCTGCCAGAACAACCATAGGACACTCGCCGTTGCGGCCCCAGAGTGCCTGCTTGAGGTCGCTCTGCTCGGTCTTGGTGGGAAGACCGGTGGAGGGGCCACCCCTCTGTACATCCACAACCACCAGGGGCAGCTCGGCGATTACGGCCAAGCCCATAGCCTCGCTCTTGAGCGACAGACCGGGACCCGAGGTGGTGGTCACAGCAAACGAGCCACCGAAGGCTGCACCAATCGAGGTGCAGATACCTGCAATCTCGTCCTCGGCCTGAACGGTCTTCACGCCGAGCTCTTTGTGTTTGGCGAGCTCCTCGAGGATGACGGTTGCGGGGGTGATGGGGTAGGAGCCGCAGAACAAGGGGCGACCACTCTTCTCGCTGGCGGCCATAAAGCCCCAGGCGGTAGCCACATTACCATTGATGCTGCGATATTTGCCCTTCTCCAGCTCGGCAGCCTGCACCGTGTAGGTGTTGGCAAACGAGTGGGTGTTGGCACCGAAGTTATAACCTGCGTTGAGGACGGTCACATTGGCCTCGGCCACTGCGGGGTTCTTCTTGCCGAACTTGCCGCGGATGTAGCTGATGGCGTGATCCAGAGGTTTGTCGTAGAGGTAGAGGCAGATGCCCAGTGCGAACATATTTTTGCACTTGACGATAGCCTTGTTGTCCAGACCCGAATCCTTGAGAGCCTCCTTGGTCAAGGAGGTGATGTCGGGTGTGAGGATATTGTAATCCTTGATGCCGAGTTCCTCGAGGGGGTCATCTGTTTTGAAGCCGGCTCTTGCGATGCTCTTCTCGTCGAGGGTGTCGCCATCGAGGATGATGGTAGCATCCTTCTTGAGCCATACAACATTTGCTTTGAGAGCTGCGGGGTTCATAGCAATCAGCACATCGCAGTAGTCACCGGGGGTGAGCATACGGCTGCTGCCGAAGTGAACCTGGAAGCCCGAAACACCCGCAACGGTACCCTGCGGTGCACGAATCTCGGCGGGGTAGTCGGGGAAGGTCGAAATACCGTTACCAAAGAGTGCCGCGGTGTCCGAAAAAAGGGTGCCTGTGAGCTGCATTCCGTCGCCCGAGTCGCCCGAGAAGCGGATTACAACATCTTTCAACTCCTTTACATTCATAATTGTTCTTGAGTTTTGTTATCGTTTAGGTTAATCAATATAGCCTGTTATCTGGGTGTGCTCCGAGCCCAAAAGGGCACAATGCACCTACAAAGGTAATAATTTAATGTCGGACTGCAATCTTTTCTAAAGAAAAATAGTTACCTTTGCGGTAGAATTTTTGGCAATCAATTCACTAAACATAATACTTTTATGAACAACACCATCAAGTTTACTACTCCCGACGAGGCCGTTAAGGTGATTAAATCTGGCGACCACGTTCACCTGAGTTCGGTGGCAAGTGCCCCCCAGTGCCTCATTCAGGCTATGTGCCGCAGGGGCGAGGCAGGTGAGCTCAAAGATGTACACATCCACCACCTCCACACCGAGGGCCCTGCTCCCTATGCAGATCCCAAGTTCGAGGGCATTTTCCAGCTCGACTCCTTCTTTGTGGGCGGCAATGTGCGCAAAGTGACCCAGAGCGGCTATGCCGACTATATTCCAATCTTCCTCTCGGAGACCCAGAAACTCTACCGCGCAGGTGTTCTGCCCTGTAATGTGGCAATGATCCAGGTGTCGCCCGTAGATGCCCACGGCTATGTGTCGCTCGGTACCTCGGTAGACGCTACCCTGGCCGCTATTGAGTGTGCAGACTATGTGCTGGCTGTTGTGAACAAGTATGTACCCCGCGCCTTCGGTGACGCCTTCATCCACATCTCCGAGATCGACTACTTCGTTGAGGACGACCAGCCTCTGATGGAGGGCCACATCGCCGAGATTACCGAGACCGACGCCGCCATTGGTCGCCACTGTGCAGCCCTCATCGAGGATGGCGCCTGCTTGCAGATGGGTATCGGTGCTATTCCCAACGCTGTGCTCTCGCAGCTGGGTAACCACAAGGACCTCGGTATCCACACCGAGATGTTCGCCGACGGCGTTCTTCCCCTGGTGGAGAAAGGCGTTGTGAACGGCCGCAACAAGGTGACCGACAAGGGTAAGATCGTTTCGACCTTCCTTATGGGCTCGCAGCAGGTTTACGACTTCATCGACAACAACCCCGGTGTGCTGATGAAGGATGTGGCCTACACCAACGACCCCTTCATCATCGCCAAGAACCCCAAGTTCTGCGCCATCAACTCGGCATTGCAGGTTGACCTCACCGGTCAGGTGTGCGCCGACTCGCTCGGTACCAAGTTCTACTCGGGCGTGGGTGGTCAGGTTGACTTCATCTACGGTTCGTCGCTCTCCGAGGGCGGTAAGGCCATCATCGCCATGCCTTCGGTTACCAATAAGGGTGTGAGCAAGATCTCCAACATCCTCACCCCCGGTGCAGGTGTTGTTACCACCCGTAACCACATCCACTGGTTCGTAACCGAGTATGGTGCTGCTTACCTCTACGGTAAGTCGCTGCAGGAGCGTGCAAAAGCCATCATCAACATCGCACACCCCGATCACCGCGAGGAGCTCGAGCGTGCGGCGTTTGAGCGTTATGGTGCGCACTACACCTACATCAAAAATTTAAAATAACGGGTGAATTTTTCACCGCTCTTCGATAGGCGAGCTCCTCATTTGCGTCAGCAAACTGCGGGCTCGCCTTCTCGTTTGGCAAAAAAATCACTCCGTTATTTTAAATTTTTCGTTTCAGGGGGAAGCGGTGGGTAGCACCACCTACACTCGCTGCGCCCGTTGGCGCCTCGCCTTCTCGTTTGGCACAAAAATCCCTCCGCTATCTGCGTTTTTTTGTCAAAGGTCTAAAGTCTAAGGTCTAACCGACCTAAGTTATTAGGGAAAAAAGGGCAAAAAGGGCCGAAATGTTTTTTTTATCCCCCTCTAAGTTAGAGGGGGTGCCCTTTTGGGCGGGGGCGTGTGTAAAAAGCGATCAGCAGTCAGCAGTCAGCCTTGTTCACGGGTTACATTTTTGTAACCCGTGAACACTTGTAAAGAGCGGAAAGCGCTTATAGATCTTATAGGTCTTTAAGGAGATTAAGGAGATTAGGGAGATTAGGGAGATTAGGGAACCATCCTTAAGTCCCCTAATTTCACTAAATTCCCTTTTGGCCTTTTTAGCCCTTTTGGCCCTTTTAGCCCTTACTATTTATTTGAAAGTTACGACCGTGATGCCGGCGCCGCCGCGGTCGGGGTGGTCGTCGGTGGCAGAGGCCACAGAGGGGATGTAGCGCAGGTAGCGTCTTACCTCCTCTTTGAGGGCGCCTGTGCCCTTGCCGTGGAGGATGGTCACGCTGCCTATGCCCACCATTATGGCGTCGTCGATGAAGTCCTGGACTATGGCCATAGCCTCGGCGGCGCGCATACCTCTAATGTCGATGTTGTCCTTGAAGTTGAGTTTGCGGCTTGAGATGTCGACGCTCACCACGGTGCGGGCCGAGGTGGGGCGTGTCTGTTTCTTGAACTCGCTATTGCTGATGGCCTCCAGGCGGTCGATGGCTATGGTGGTCATAATCTGACCCATAGCGACGGTGGCCTTCTTGCCCTTGATGCTCATAACCTCACCCACACCATCCTGGCCCGTGATGCGCACCTTGGCGCCCACCACTACGGGGAGTACCTCGGGCTCGGGGGCTTGCACCTGGGGTGTCTGCTCACCACGCTGAGCCTTGCGCTCGGCCCTCTTCTGGCGGCGGCGCTCGATCTTCTCCATCTCGCGTGCCACCTTCTCGCTCTCGGCCGAGAGATAGTCAACATCGCTCTCGACCCTCTCGCGCATATAGTCCAGCTCGCGGCGTGCCAGACGGGTGGTCTCCTTCTCGGCCTGTGACTCGCGTATCACGCGCACGGTATTCTCAATGGTGCGGTTTGTCTGGTCGAGAATCTCCTTGGCGTCCTCCTTGGCCTGACGGATGATGGCTGTGCGCTCATCCTTGAGTTTGGCCAGACGCTCGGCATACTCGCTCTCCATCTCCTCGACCCTCTTGTCGGCTATGCGTATGCGCTCACGCTTCTGCTCCCAGTAGTTGCGGTTGCGTGCCACCTCGCGCAGCTGACGCTCGAGGCTCATAATGTCGGAGCCCACCTTCTCGGAGGCGCTGCGGATGATGCTCTCGGGAAGACCAATCTTGCGTGCAATCTCAATGGCAAAGGAGCTGCCAGGCTCGCCCATCTCCAGACGGAACAAGGGGCGGATGTTCTGCACATCGAACAACATAGCACCGTTGGCCACACCCGAGTGGTTGGAGGCAAAATACTTGATGTTGGTATAGTGGGTTGTGATAATTCCATAGGATCCCGACTCCACAAACCTCTCGAGCATAGCCTCGGCTATGGCGCCACCAATGGTGGGCTCTGTGCCGCTGCCGAACTCGTCAATGAGGATGAGTGAAGCGGGGGAGGCTCCCTGGAGCATCTCCTTCATATTCGTAAGGTGCGAAGAGTAGGTCGACAGGTCGTTGTCGATGCTCTGCTGGTCGCCGATGTCGATGAAAATGGCGTTGAAGATGGGCATCTCGCTCACGCCAGAGGCGGGCACTGCAAGGCCACTCTGGAACATATACTGAAGCAGGCCTACGGTCTTCAGACATACCGACTTACCGCCCGCATTGGGGCCCGAGATGACAAGTATGCGTCGGGCTCCGTTGAGAACCAGGTCGAGGGGTACGACCTCCTTTTTCTCCTTGGCGAGGGTCTGCTGCAATAGTGGGTGGCGTGCCCCAACAAGGCGCAGGGTGCCGTCCTCGGAGAGGATAGCCTTGTAGGCCCCATTCTCCACTGCCCAGCGAGCCTTGGCCCTCAGGAAGTCGAAGAGGGTCAGGTAGCGACGGCTCTCGGCCATTGCTCCTGCCAGGGGGCGAATACTCTCGCTCAGTTCGGTGAGGATGCGCACACACTCGCGGCGCTCGGCATACTCCAACTCCTTGAGTGCGTTGTTTATCTCCACAACCTCCACAGGCTCAATATAGACTGTTTTGCCCGTGGCCGACTCGTCGTGCACAAAACCCTTGAGTTTGCGTTTGTTGGCCGCCGTGACGGGGATGACGGTGCGTCCCTCCCTTATGGAGAGTGCGGCTCCCTCCTCCACGATGCCGTTGCGAATGGCCTCGGCCAAGACGGCCTGCAGGCGCTTGGCGGCCTGACCCTCGTGGGCTCGTATGGAGCGGCGTATGTCGTAGAGCTCTGCTGAGGCGTTATCCCTCACATCGCCGTGGCGGTCAATGATGGTATCGATGTGGCCCACCACATCGGGGAAGTGCTCCACCTTGGCGGAGAGTGAGGCCATTAGTGGGTAGCGCTCCTTGCCACTGCGGAAGAGCGAGGTGGTCTCGGCCACACCCTTGAGGCCTCCGCGCAGGAGCAGCAGTTCGTCGCCCTCCAGGAAGGTGCCCTCCACGGCCAGCTTGGCCACCACCGAGCCAAACTCGGTGAGTTCGCCTTTGGGGAAGTACTGCTCCATCATCAGGGCAACCCTCACCTCCTCGGCGATGGATTGGTTGTATTCGACCTCTCGGGGCGAGGTCACAAAGCTCATCTCGGCCACCATCTCGCGGGCCCCTGCGGTGGAGCAGTGGTCGGCCAACTGGTGGCGTATGCGGTCGAAACCGAGTTTTATTTCGAGTTTTTTGTACATCGTATTAAATCTTCCGAAGGGGTGAAAATGGGGTGTGGTGCCTCTACTCGTAGAGGTTGTCGTAGATGGAGGAGCTCTTCTCGTATTTGAGGTCCTGCAGCAGCGACGACTTAACCTGGATGTTGAAGCTCCAGCTCTTGCGGAAGCCGAAGGGTACACACCTGAAACTCATCTGCCAACAGTGTAGATCGCGGCTTAGGGTGAAGACACCCGGCGTGAGCGACTTACCCTCGAAGTCGTAACCGCCCACATAGGTTATACCCCACTTCTTCTCCTTGTCGAGCGTGACGGAGGCGTTGAAGTTCAGGGTGTTGGTGATCTTCTTTTTTATGCCGTTGTTGGTGTAGTTTATCGAGTAGTTGAACGAGAAGTTCCACGGCAACGAGAAATCGTAGTATTGCGATGTCATGAGTTGTCGTCGTAGGGCAGGGTCCAACGGGTCGTTCGGGTCGTAGAAGTAGGGGTTGGAGTACTCGGGGTACTGCTTGGAGATGTCGTTGATGGTCGCCTCGGTGTAGAGGTCCGAGGAGCGGAAGGTGTAGCCAAACGACCATCCGACATTGGAGATACGGCCGGGAATACCACGCCCAATGAGCAGTTTGTCATAGACAACGCCCGTGGTCTTGTCCACCTCGTAGGGGTCGAGTGTCATCGAGATGTTGATACCGAAGTTGGGGATGACGCTCGAGCGAATCCTCACGGGAATGCTGCGTGCGAGCTTCATCGAGTCGGCCAGGAAGTTATAGCTGAGGCTGAAGGAGAACTCGTCAATAATTTTGAGTTTCTTCATACCCGTGGTGTCGGTGTCGCTTGCGACCTTGGCCTCGAGGGTCTGACTGATACCCAGCGAGAGCGAGGCGTTGGGGTTGCTGCTCGGCACGCCATAGAGCTGACCCGCATAGGGCGAGTAGCGCTGCACGCGTGTGCCCTCGGCGTTGGCCTGCACCTCCTTCCAGTAGCCATACTTCTCCTTGCCGAAGTCGGGGGCAATGGAGCCCGAAACATCGAGGTTTATGGTGTGGCGGATGGCCTTGAGGAAGCTGTTGGGGTTCTTGAACTGGTACATACCGTAGAGGGTGGTGTTGGCCGACACGGATGCACGGTAGTCATAGACACGATAGAAGCCTCGGGTGGTGTCCGACACGATGGCGTTCTGCTGGGCATCCCACCTCTGGTCCACACGGCGGAAGTACCACCTCTCGTCGTAGCTGATTGAGGGCGACACATTCAGGAAGCCGCCCACATTGAACGAGGCACTGATGGGGATGGAGTGCTTGACACCATTGTTGAACTTGGAGGTCATATCGGCCACATCCTTGAAGTCGTTGGTGTTGCCCTTCAGGTTGTTCTGCATCTGTGCCGAGTAGGTCATCGCAATCTTCTCATACCACCTCTCTTTGCCCACCATAACCTTGCGCTTGAAGGGGTAGATACGATTGACCTTGAAGTTCACCGAGGGGAGGCCGAGCGAGATCTCACCCGTGTTGAGCTGCTGGTTGTAGCTCAGACCCATCGAGATGTTCATAGGCAGCGTCTTCCACGCATAGGAGTAGTTGATGGTGGAGGCGGTCTGCGAGGAGAGGTAGTCGGTCATATCCTGCGAGGCGAGCTTGTTGTAGCCGCTGGTGGAGATGTTCACATTGGCCGAGAAGGTCGAGTTGGGATTGAACTTGGAGTCCTGCGAGTGGGTCCAGGTAATCTTGAAGTTGTTCTGATTCTGGTAGTCGGCCGAGCCCTTATCGCCGATGATGACCTTGGCGAAGTTGACACCCACCGAGCCGTTGAACTTGTAGCGCACACGGTAGCGCGAGCGGGCGTTCAGATCCCACGAGCCGAGCGTGTAGATACCACCCGTAATCTCCAGATCCACATAGTCGTTGAAGGCGAAGTAGTAGCCACCATTGTTGAGGTAGAAGCCTCGGTTGGCATCCTCACCGTAGCTGGGCATAATGAAACCCGTCTTGCGCTCCATATTCATCGGGAAGAAGATCTCGGGGATGATCAGCGGCAGGGGCACATCGGCAATGACAAGGTGCAGGGGGCCCGACACCATCTTCTTGCCGGGGATGAACTTAGCCTTGCTCATACTGATGTAGAAGTGGGGGTGGTCGGTGTGGTCACAGGTGGTGTAGACACCGCCACGGATGTTGAACGACTTGTCGTCCATCATCTTCACCTCCTTACCCGTGAGGAAGCCCTCGCCATCCTTGGTCACTACGCCCTTGATTTTGGCCCTCTTGGAGTCGATGTTGTAGGTCACCGTGTCCATCGTGTAGGTCGAGCCGCCCTCGGTGAACTCGGGGCGGGTGTGGCCATAGGCGGAGGTGTCGGCCTTGCCATAGGCAAGAATCTCCTTGTTGTCCATCGACACACGCATATAGTCGGCCTTGATGTTCATATTGCCGTAGGTCACATCGCCCTGCTCGTAGATGTGGACCATCTTGCCCCTGACATCGTAGTAGAGCGAGTCTTTGTTCTGACCGTTGATGATCTCCTCGAGGAAGTTGCGCTGCTTGCGCCTGCCGGCCGTGTCGCTGGGGAGTACCAGTAGGGAGTCGATGGCTAAGTTGTTGGGGTGGTCGGTGCGGAGCGAGTCTGCCGACAATGGGTGGGTGCTCTCGGAGGGTGTCTGAACCCCCGAGAGTGAATTTTTTTCCTCGTCGGACACATTTTGTCCGTTCAGCATAGCTGAAAAGAGCAGTGCCGAGAGCGAAAAAATTATGTATTTAAGGCCTCTATGTTTCAAAATCTCGTAAAAAATCGTTACCTTTGCCGACGGAGTCGGCAAAAAATCCTAATCGTGTGATTCTCACCACTCTTAAGGCGGGAATCATCGAGCAAAAATAGCAAAAACAATGAAACTTACAACGCGCATACTACTCATATTAACGCTTTCTTTCTGTGTTATTGCGTCGGCAGAGGCACAAAATGGTGAGAAAACTCGCCGTTTTTCGACCATTGTCATCGACGCCGGACACGGAGGTAAGGACCCCGGCTGTCACTGGGGCACGAAGCTTGAGAAGGACCTCAATCTGAAGGTGGCACTCGAGTTGGGTAGGCGCATCACGGAGGCCTATCCCGAGGTGAAGGTCATCTATACCCGCACCGACGACACCTTCATTGAGCTTCACGAGAGGGGTCGAATTGCCAATAGGGCAGGGGCTGACCTCTTCCTCTCGATCCACACCGACGCCGTGGGCAACAATACGGCCAACGGCAGCTCGACCTACATAATGGGTATCGACAAGAGTGAGAAAAACCTGGAGGTGGCCCAGAGGGAGAACTCCGTTGTGGTGCTCGAGGGCGACTATCAGGAGAAGTATGAGGGTTACGACCCCGACAGTCCCGAGAGTTACATCATCTTTTCGCTGATGCAGTATGCCCACGCCGAGGGCAGTATGGCCTTTGCGGAGATGATCCAGAAACACTACGCCAAGAATACCACCATCGCCAACCGAGGTGCAATGCAGGGCCCCTATCTGGTCTTGTGGCGTACGGCTATGCCCGCAGTGCTTACCGAGATGGGCTTTATGACCAACAAGAAGGATCGTGAGTATCTGCATAGCGAGGCGGGTTTCAACAAGGTTGTCAAGGCGCTCTTTGATGCCGTTGGCGAGTACCGCGATATGTTCAATGCCAAGGCCGAGCTGCTGGTTGCAGGTGCGGCTGAGGCAAAAGACAAAGAGAGTGCAGCTACCACTCCCGTCGCGACCCCCACCGTCACATCCACCGAGGGCCTTGCGGCCGAGGATGTGGTGGCTAAGGCCGAGGGGGCCACTGCGGAGGAGAGGCCATACGAAGGCCCCAAATACTATGTCCAGATATGTACACTCTCGAAGCACTCCGATCCCAATGACGGCAAGTTTGGCCCCTACAAGGGCCGCATCGAGCAGGTGCAGACCTCCACGGGCAGTTGGCGTTGCATTGTGCCCGCAGGGTCGTTTGAGGAGGCTTGTCAGCTCCAGGCCGAGGCCGCAGGTCACTTCCCCGGAGCCTTTGTGGTGGCCCGTGAGAGCGACTACTTCCGCCGCCTCTGATTTTTCCGGTAAAAACAAATTCAAACTAAATAAATTAAGTACCTAAAACACAATGAAAAAACAAATCGTTACTTTCGTTATGGCAGCAGCTATGCTTGGTGGTTGCAACTCCATTGAGAACAACCCGCTGATTAATCAGGGCCAGACCCCTTATGGCACTCCCGAGTTCTCGAAAATCAAACTCGAGCACTATAAACCCGCTTTCGACTACGCCCTGGCAGAGGCTCGCAAAGAGGTGGATGCTATCGTGAACAACACCGAGGAGCCCACCTTTGAGAACACCATCGTAGCTATGGAGCGCAGCGGTGAGTTGCTGAACCACGTTTCGACCATCTTCTTTGTGCTCAACGGCAATGAGACCAGCGACGAGATGCAGGCTCTGGCCATTGAGATTCAGCCCGACCTGGTGGCCTTCTCGAACGATGTGAATCTGAACCCCCAGCTCTGGGAGCGTGTGAAGGCTGTCTATGAGCAGAAGGAGAACCTCGGCCTCAATGAGGAGGAGGCTAAACTCCTGGAGAACACCTATAAGGGCTTTGTGCGCAATGGTGCCAACCTCAGCGACGAGCAGAAGGAGCAGTATAGGAAGATCTCCGAGGAGCTCTCGGGTCTTTCGCTCCACTTCGAGCAGAATGTTCTCTCGGCCACCAACGCCTTCAGCCTCAATATCACCGATGAGGCTAAGGTTGCAGAGCTCCCCGCCTTTGTGCGTGAGGCTATGGCTGCCGAGGCTAAGGCTCGTGGCGAGGAGGGTTGGACCGTGACCCTGCAGCAGGCAAGTATGTTCCCCTTCCTGACCTACTCGTCGGACCGTGAGCTGAAGGAGCAGGTGTGGAGGGCTTCCAACTCGCGTTGCGTGGGTGGTGAGTTCGACAACCTGAAGAATGTACAGCGCATCTCGGAGCTCCGTCTGGAGATGGCACGCCTGTTTGGCTACCAGACCTATGCCGACTTCGTGCTCGAGGAGCGTATGGCCGAGAAGACCCCCACCGTTCTGAGCTTCCTCGAGGAGCTCCGCTCGGCTACCATCGCCTATGCCAAGAAGGACTACAAAGCTGTGGCTGCCTATGCCAAGAAGAATGGCGCCGACTATGAGAGTATGCCTTGGGATTGGGCATACTGGAATGAGAAATACAAAGTTGCCAAGTTCTCCTACAATGAGGAGGAGGTGAAACCCTACTTCGAGCTGGAGAATGTGAAGAAGGGTATCTTCACTCTGGCCGAGAGGCTCTATGGTATCCGTTTTGTGGAGAATACCGCAATCGATGTATACCACCCCGATGTGAAGGCCTACGATGTGCTGGAGGAGAACGGCGACTTCCTGGGCGTGCTCTATATGGACTTCTTCCCCCGTGCAACCAAGCGTGGTGGCGCGTGGATGACCGCCTTCAGGGAGATGAAGAGTGTGGATGGCCAGGAGGTGCGTCCCTTCATCTCGCTCTGCGGCAACTTCACCAAGCCTACCGAGAGCACCCCTTCGCTCCTGACCTTCGACGAGTTTGAGACCTTCCTCCACGAGTTTGGTCACTGCCTCCACGGCCTCTTCGCCAAGGGTACCTACGAGTCGCTCACCGGCACCAATGTCTACCGCGACTTCGTGGAGCTCCCCAGCCAGGTGCTTGAGAACTGGGCCATCCAGCCCGAGTTCCTCGACATTGTGGCCGTACACTACCAGACCGGCGAGAAGATGCCCGCCGAGCTGAGGGATAAGATCATCGCCTCGAAGAAATACCTGGCCGCCTATGCCAACATCCGCCAGGTATCCTTCGGTACTATCGATATGGCCTACCACACCATCACCGAGCCCATCGAGGATGTTGTGGCCTTCGAGCGCAAGGCTTCGGCCTCGACCCAGGTGCTGCCCGTAGTTGAGGGTACCCATATGGGTTGCTCCTTCAGCCACATCTTCTCGGGCGGCTATGCTGCAGGCTACTACGGCTACAAGTGGGCCGAGGTGCTCGATGCCGACGCCTTCGAGAAGTTCAAAGAGATGGGTATCTTCTCGCGTGAGTGCGGCAACCTGTTCCGTGAGGAGGTTCTCTCCAAGGGCGGCATCCGTCATCCTATGGAGCTTTATGTGGCCTTCCGTGGTCACGAGCCCGAGACTCAGGCTTTGATCGACGAGATCCTTAAATAAGGCGCATAGCGGGGCAAGTGCTGCGTTAGGCTTGCCCCACAAAACATCATTTGCGTTCAGCAAACTGCGGCAAATGGGGTCTAAGGTCTAAAGTCGAACGACAAACGACCTAAGGCAGAGAAAGGTTCCTTAAGGACCTTAATGAAATTAAGTAACCCTGGGACTCCTGGAACCCTTGGAACCCCTGGGACCCTTGGCAAATACAACGATACGCAGTATCGTCTAAAAGTTTTTGGTGCAGCTTTTTACAAAAAGGTGCGAAAAAAGGCGACTAAGAAAAAAAGAACAATGAAGTATAGGTTAGCGGAGATTGCGAGTATCGCGCGGGGTGGAAGGCTCGTGGGCGAGAATGTGGAGGTGAGGAGTGTGATGACCGACTCGCGCCACAGTTTTGCTCCCGAGAGTGCCCCTATGTTTGTGGCCATTGCGGGTGTGAACCACGACGGTCACAACTTCATTGGCGACCTCTACCGTAGGGGTGTGAGGGGCTTTATGGTGGAGCGTGAGGTGGACACTGCGGAGTATCCCGAGGCGGGATTTGTGGTGGTGCCTCGCTCGCTGAGGGCCCTGCAGAGGGTTGCGGCCGACTATCGTAGCCACTTCGATGGTGTGATGGTGGCGGTGACGGGTTCGACGGGCAAGACGGCCGTGAAGGAGTGGATTGCCGAGTCGGCACCTGAGGGTGTGAGGGTCTTCCGTTCGCCCAGGAGCTACAACTCACAGCTGGGCGTGGCTCTATCGCTGTTGATGATGGAGGGTAGTGAGGATATAGCCGTCATTGAGGCGGGCATCTCGCGCCCCGATGAGATGGCACAGCTGGAGGCTATCATCCGCCCCGACATAGGCATCTTCACCTCGCTGGAGGCACAGCACGACGAGAACTTCGTGGATAGGGCCCATAAGGCTGCCGAGAAGGCGACACTCTTTGCCCGCACTCGCAAGGTTATCTATAACGCCTCGAATGGCTACATTGTAGAGTCGCTGGCGGCTGTGAAAAATAAGGTGGGGGTGGAGAATATGAGGGCTATGGTTGCCGAGCTCTACGCCACCCTGGGCTTCGACCGCGGGGAGGTGGAGGAGCGCCTGGCCCACTCGGAGCCTGTGAAGTTGCGCCTCTCGCTGTCGGAGGGCCTGGGGGGCTCGGTGGTGCTGAGCGACACCCACAACTCCGATATCAACTCGCTGAGCATCGCTCTCGACTCGCTCAGGGAGGTGGCCGGCGGCCGTAGGCGCATAGCCATCCTCTCCGATATGCTCTATAGTGCCCTGCCCGACGAGGAGATCTACCGCCGCATTGCGCGTGTGGTGGCCGCCGCAGGGGTCGATAGGACCATAGGCGTGGGCCGCTTCATTGCCGCCCATAAACACCTGTTTGCCGACACCGACGAGTTCTACTCCTCGACCGACGAGCTGCTGAAGGTGCTCACCCAGGATAGGTTTGAGGGGGCGGCTGTGCTGATTAAGGGTGGCCCAATGTCGGGTTTTGACCGCATCGTGCACTCCCTCTCGCGCCAGTGCCACACCACCGTTCTGGAGGTCAACCTCTCGACGATGGTTGCCAACCTCAACCGCTACCGTGCGCGCCTGGAGGCGGGTACGAAACTGATGGTTATGGTCAAGGCGTCGAGCTACGGCCACGGCGACTATGAGGTGGCCAGCGCACTCCAACACGAGGGTGTCGACTACCTGGCTGTAGCCTTTGCGGATGAGGGTGTGCTGCTCCGACAGAAGGGTATTACAATGCCCATCGTGGTGCTCAATGCCGATGCGGACAGCTTCGCCCTGATGACCTCCTATAGACTTGAACCAGAGATATATAACTTCTCCTCGCTGGAGGCCTTTGCGGAGGCCGTAGAGAAGGCGGGCGAGAGCGACTATCCCATCCACCTGAAGATAGATAGCGGTATGCACCGCCTGGGCTTCAGGATGGAGGATGTGGCAAGCCTCACCCAGAGGCTCGCCGAGCTGCGCAGCCTGCTCACGGTAAGGAGTATGTTCTCCCACTTCGCCACGGCCGATATGCCCGAGGAGGAGCCCTTTGTGAGGGTGCAGCAGGAGAGGTTTGCTGCCATCACGGAGGCTATTATGACATCCCTGCCTTACCGCCCCCTGCGCCACATAAACAACACGGCGGGTATGGAATACTACCCCGACTCGAGGTACGATATGTGCCGCCTGGGCATTGGACTCTATGGCGTGGGCGAGGGTGTGAGCCCCATCTCGAGGCTCACAACACGCATCGTGCAAGTGAAGACCCTCGAGGCAGGTGAGACGGTGGGCTACGGTCGTGTGGGCAAGATTACCTCCACAACAAAGGTTGCTACCATCCCTATCGGCTATGCCGACGGCCTCGACCGTAGGCTGGGCGACGGAGCCTGGAGTGTGAGCGTGGCAGGAGTGAGGGCCCCCATCATCGGCAGGGTATGTATGGATAGCTGTATGGTGGATGTCACGGGCATTGAGTGCAAGGAGGGCGACGAGGTTGTCATCTTCGGTGGCGAGGGCGGCTCCGTGGTGGAGATGGCCCGAGTGCTCCAGACTATCCCCTATGAGGTTATGACCTCCGTGTCCGCGCGCGTGAAAAGAATATATGTAAAAGAGTAATGAGGGATCGTATGGAGAGGCAGAGTAAGTACGGCAAGATCTATATGCTCCCTTGCCCCATAAGCGAGGGCGACCCCTACGATGTGCTCCCCGAGGCCAATAGGGCCGTTATGGGGGCTATCGACTACTTCATTGTGGAGAATGTGCGCACGGCACGACGCTTCCTCTCGGCTGCTAAGATTGGCCGCCCGATTGAGGAGTTAGAGTTTGCCGAGTGTAGCGAACATACATCAGAGATGGAGGTGGCACCACTTCTTAAACCCATACTCGAGGGGCGCGATTGTGGCATCATAAGCGAGGCGGGACTGCCCGGCGTGGCCGACCCTGGTGCCGATGTGGTGGCCGCCGCACAACGCTTGGGCATAGAGATTGTCCCCCTGGTGGGCCCTTCGTCGATACTTATGGCCCTGATGGCCAGCGGTCAGAATGGCCAGAGCTTCGCCTTCAACGGCTACCTTCCCATTAAGCCCGCCGAGCGCTCACGAGCAATCAAAAACTTCGAGCGCCGAGCCCTGCAGGAGAATCAGAGCCAGATCTTTATTGAGGCCCCCTATCGCAACGAAAAACTCTTTGCCGATATGCTCTCGGTGTTGCAACCCTCCGTGAGGGTCACTGTGGCGGTGGATATAACCTCGCCCACCGAGTTCATCCGCACACTCTCCGTTGCCGAGTGGCGCAAGGCCCCAAAGCCCGAGATGCATAAGAAGCCTACCATCTTTATCCTCGGCCGATAAAAAACGACTAAAAAGGCGAATTTCGGCGTTTCTCTCGACCTCGCAATCCTCATTTACCTTTAGTAAACTGCGGTTGCTCGGTCCTCGAGGGCCTTGAAATTCATCCTTTTTAGTCGTTTTTTTGTGGGAGCTTTCTTTGGCTTATGGTAGTAAGATTTCAGTTTGTTCACGGGTTACAAAAATGTAACCCGTGAACTTTTTTATGGGGCTTTGGGGAAGGCAAAAAGTAATAAACCCTGCGCGGAACGCACCTTGGACCCCGCAATTGCATCGGCGGCGGATAAGCGACTGCCTTGAGCGGTCGTGACGAGCGCAGA
>JAGBYS010000151.1 GCA_017628675.1 Tidjanibacter sp. | reverse complement strand
GCAAACTCATAGTCGGCACCGAAGCTATACTTGGGGCGGTGGTAGTAGAAACCTACGGCATAGACCGAGGGCATCTGGAGCGAGGAGGTGTAGGTGCGATCCACAACCATTGCGCCGGGATTCAGCGCCGTGTTCAGAGGAATCTGCTCCACAATCTCGTTGCCCATCTTGCCGCCGAACTTATAGGTTGCACCGATGGTCAGCACGCTGTTCTCCTTAGCAATGGGGGTCCACTGCATACCGAGGGTGCCGAAGAAGCTGCCCACATACTCGGTCGAGGTGCCGTTCATCGAGTAGTAGGTACCTGTGCCGGTGATAGTGGTAGGCTGAACGGAGTAGGTGCGCTCGATGCTGCCGTGATAATAGATCACATCAGCACCAATCGAGAAATTTTTGAATGGCTCGTAGCCAACACCCAACTTGAACTGGGTTACATCGCCCGAGCCCGTGTAGGTGTAGCACATCTGGCCCACGCCCGCCTGAACATCCTGATTCTGGTCGTAGTACCTCACATTGTAGCCCACCGAGCTGTAGGGGGTGATGCTCAGGCCCACGCCCAGACCCTTGTAGAGGGGCAGCGACAT
The DNA here is from genome assembly GCA_017628675.1 of Tidjanibacter sp. GTDB lineage: Bacteria > Bacteroidota > Bacteroidia > Bacteroidales > Rikenellaceae > Tidjanibacter. The sequence goes on along the minus strand of JAGBYS010000151.1, from coordinate 5,768 downwards.
TGCTATATCCCTCACATTGAAGGTGTTGAAGGAGGTCTTTGCGTCGGTGGTGCGGATATAGAAGTTCTGACCCTCCATATCGAAGTTCGAGAGGAACGAGTTGCTCCTCACCGAGCTATACGATGCGGGGTTCAGGGGGTTGACATAGATGTAGTTGCGGAAACCCATTGCGGCACCGCCCATAGCGCGGGTGACAGCGATACCCTCATTGTGGATGTCGCCAATGCCGTAGAAGGTGTATGGGGAGTAGGTATTGAGGCTCGCATCCTGTGCCACAGCCCCCTCTGGAGCCATAGCCACCAATGCAAACGCCACTACTGCAATTATTTTCTCTCTAAAATTCATACTGCTCTCTTTTCAATCGCGACTCTGTCCCTTATAGACAAAGTCTATACAGTCTGCAAATATCGTACTTTTAAATCTCTTTTCAAAGTTTTTTTCCCTGCTCATCCAAAAATACGACATTTTTATGCGATTTTTCTACTTTCCGACACCCTTTGGGGCCTCTTCGGGATGGAGAGCAAGCGCAATCTGGTCGAGGACACTGCAACCTTCGGCGAGTCCTGCCACATTTCTAACGGTTAGATAGACCTTATTGTTGTTTTGTTTGAGCACAAATCTGTCGGGGTGGGCGGCAATGTAGCGCAGTATGCCACTAAAAATGGGGCTCTTATAGTAGAGATTGCGGCCGTCGGAGGGGAACCACAAGAGCATAAGGCCGTTTTTCACCTTGGCCCTCTCGACGCCAAGAGCCACAGCCCTCCAGCGCAGCCTCACAACATCCACAAGCGCCTCTGCCTGAGCGGGCAATTTACCAAACCTATCCTCCATCTCGGCCACAAAGCGGCTCATCTCCTGCTCGCTCACGATGCCGTCCAGACGGCGGTAGAGCTGGAGTTTCTCGCTCACCTGACCCACATACCTATCGGGCAGCAGGGCCACCTGGTCGGTCTCCACCTGACAGTCGGTCACATAGGTCACATTCTCGGACAGGGCGGCCATCTGTCCCTCTCCACCGCTCTCTCCGAGCACCTCGTCGACGCCCTCTACGCCCTCTGTGCGCAACTCCGTAATTGCCTCAGCAAGAATCTTCTGGTAGGTCTCAAAGCCCATATCGGCAATGAAGCCGCTCTGCTCGGCACCCAGCAGGTTGCCCGCACCTCGGATATCCAAATCCTGCATTGCTATATTAAAGCCCGAGCCCAAATCGGAAAACTCCTCAATGGCCCTTATACGGCGCCTTGCATCCCCCGTCAACAACTCATCGGGGGGCGAGAGAAGGTAACAAAAACTCTTGCGATTGCTCCTGCCGACCCTGCCTCGGAGCTGGTGCAACTCACTCAAGCCGAAGCGGTGGGCATTGTTGATGATTATGGTGTTTGCATTGGGGATGTCTATACCGTTCTCGATGATGGTCGTCGCCACCAGCACATCATACTCGCCATAGATGAAGTCCATAATGAGTTTTTCGAGTTGTGCGGCGGGCATCTGACCGTGGCCCACAACGACCCTTGCCGTGGGGCGTAACTTCCTCACCAGCGTTGCGATACGCTCAATATCATCAACCCTGTTATGCAGAAAATAGACCTGGCCGCCACGGTCAAGCTCATAGTCGAGGGCCTCGGCGATGATGGACTCGTCGAAGGTGTGGGACTCGGTGACGATGGGCTGACGGTTGGGGGGAGGTGTGGAGATGACCGACAGATCACGCGCACCCATAAGCGAGAATTGCAGGGTACGGGGGATGGGCGTAGCCGTCAGAGTGAGCGTGTCGACACTCACACTCAGGCTCCTGAGTTTCTCCTTGGCCGCCACACCAAACTTCTGCTCCTCGTCAATAATCAGCAGACCCAAGTCCTTGAACTTAACCTCCTTACCCAGCAGTTTGTGGGTGCCGACAATAATATCGATTCGTCCCTCCTCGAGGTCCGTGAGTATCTGACGCACCTCCTTTGTGGAGCGTGTGCGCGAGAGGTACTCCACCCTCACGGGGAGCCCCCTTGTGCGCTCGGCAAAGGTGCGATAGTGTTGCAGTGCAAGGATGGTTGTGGGCACCAGCACCGCCACCTGCTTGCTGTCGCAGGCCGCCTTGAAGGCCGCCCTCACGGCAACCTCCGTCTTACCAAAGCCCACATCGCCGCACACAAGCCTATCCATAGGCTCGCGCGACTCCATATCGGCCTTGATGAGCTCCACGGCCTTCTGCTGGTCGGGGGTCTCCTCCCAGGGGAACGAGCTCTCCATCTCAAACTGCAGGTAACTATCTGGCGAGAAGGCAAATCCGCCACTCGCCTTACGCTCGGCATAGAGTTTAATGAGGTCACGAGCGATATCCTTGACAGCCTTCTTGGTGGCCTCCTTAACCCTCTGCCAAGCGCCCGAGCCGAGCTTGTAGATTTTGGGTGGGGTATCGCTATCCTTACTCTTGTAGCGCGAGATGCGATGCAGCGAATGGACCTTCACAAAGAGGGTATCGCCGTCCTTGTAGACCAGCTTTACCGACTCCTGCTCCTGGCCATTCTCCACCGTGCGCACAAGGCCACCAAAGCGACCCACGCCGTGGTCTATATGGACTACATAGTCACCGATTTTGAGCTGATTCAGCTCGGCAATCGTGAGGCTCTCCCTGCGGTCAATCTCGCCACGCAGCGCATAGCGGTGGTAGCGGTCGAAAATCTGATGATCCGTATAGAGGCTCACCTTCAGTGTCCTATCCGTGAAACCCTCGTGGAGGGTCATCTTGAGCGGCTCGAAGTGGGCCTTGCGGTGGGTTGCCGCCAACACATTCTCCAGGCGCTCAAACTGTGCGTGGTTCTCCGAGAGCAGATAGGTCGTATAGCCCTGCAACGCCCTGGCCTCAATGTCGTCGGCCAGCATATCGTACTGCTTGTTGAAGGCCACCTGGGGCAGGGTCGAGAACTTCACCTGGGCCTCAGCCGTACGCTTTGCACTCGCCCTCAGCAGCACCATTGCAAGCCCCTGGGTATTGGCCAGAAAAGCCTTTGCCGAGGTCACCCTCAGAATATCCTCCTGGGGATTCTCGCTGTCGGCCAGTAGCTTGCGCCTCACATCGTCGAGCTTGGAGAGCAGGTGGTCCAGATTGTTCACCCACCACTGCGCCCCACCGGCATACTCCGCAACCGAAATCCTCTTTTCGGCCGCCAAGTTCTTCAGATCGGGAAGAATTGTGATGCTCTCCACCCTCTCGGTCGAGAGCTGCGAGGAGAGGTCGAAGCGACGCACACTATCCACCTCGTCGCCAAAGAAATCTATCCTGAAGGGTTTGTTTTCCGAGAATGAGAAGACATCGAAGATACCGCCGCGTAGCGAGTACTGGCCCGGCTCGTGAACAAAGTCCACCCTCTCAAATCCGAGCTCCTCAACCCTCTGCTGCAGCACCTCCATCGGCACCCTGTCGCCCACGGTCACCGCCACCGAGAAGTCCTCAATGCTCTCGGCCGAGACCACATTCTCCGAGAGTGCCTCGGGGTAGGTGCAGACCATAAGATACCCCTCCTTGTGGTTGCGGATGGCCTCCAGAGCCGCCGTGCGCTGTACCTCGCTCGAGGCGTCGCCACCTCCGTAGCGGATGGAGCGTTTATAGCTCGAGGCCAGGAACATAACCCTCTCGGGGTCTGCGAGTTGATAGAGGTCGCTGGCCAGATAGGCAGCCTGATCCCTGTCGTCGGCCACAAAGATGTGCACACCCCCCAGACGGGCCGCCGCCACCGAGGCGTAAAGAGCAAAAGCCGAACCTGCCAGAGAGGATATCTCTGTCACGGTTCGGCTCTCCATATAGCCCACAAGTTGCTTCAAAGGGGCGCTCTTTGCTGCCCGTTGAGCAATCTCTTTTATGGGAGTATTATCAAGCTTTTTCATCTCTCTTATGCTCCCACACGCTCGGCCTTTACGGCTCTAAGCGAGCGCGCGTCTTTTCTTGTCCACAAACTTGTACTCCACCACACCAAGCGACTGATCCACAAGCAATCGGATGTCACACAGATAGCGCCTGCGCCACTTGCGACGAATGCTGCAGAGGCCACCCTTGGTGAGATAGGCCTCCATTACGGGATTGACCACTACCCTAAGGCTTCTCATCCTCTTCTCGATGGCGTAGTAGGCAATCTGGTTCTCGATCTGCTTGTCGAAGAGAATCGAGGGCGAAATCTTGCCCGTGCCACCACAGGTTGGACAGGTCTCCTCGGCCTTGCTGATGGCCTCGGGGCGCACCCTCTGGCGGGTAATCTGCATCAGACCAAACTTGGTCAGGGGCAGGATGGTGTGTTTGGCCTTGTCGCCAGCCATCAGTTTCTGCATCTCCTCATACAGACGCTGGCGGTTCTCGGCCTTATGGAGATCAATGAAGTCGATAATCACAATACCGCCCATATCGCGCAGACGCAACTGACGGGCGATTTCGGCTGCTGCCGAGAGGTTCACATCCATAGCCGTACTCTCCTGATCGTCGGCCACCTTGGCGCGGTTGCCGCTGTTGACATCAATCACGTGGAGAGCCTCGGTGTGCTCAATGATGAGGTAGGCACCTCGCTTGAGCGACACATATTTTGCGAAGAGCGATTTGATCTGGCGCGAGATGTCGAAGTTGTCGAAGATGGGCTGCGAACCCTTGTAGAGTTTGACAATCTTGAGTTTCTCGGGCGCGATGACCTTTATGTACTCCCTGATTTCGTTATAGATAGCCTCGTCATTGACGTGGATGGCGTTGAACGACGAGTTGAGCGAGTCGCGGATGATGGTGTTGGCCCTGCTCATCTCGCTCAGCAGCTGCACGGGAGGCACTTTCGTTTTGATTCCCTCGAGGGCCGACTCCCACTTCTTGATGAGCGAGAGGATATCCTGCTCGATATCCAGGTCGCTCTTTCCCTGGGCTGCGGTGCGGATGATCACTCCGTAATTCTTCGGAAGAATCTTGTCGCAGATTTTTTTGAGTCTTTTTTTCTCCTCGTTGGAACGAATCTTTTGGGATATGGATATTTTGTTTGAGAATGGAATGAGCACTACATTGCGACCTGCGAGCGATATATCGGAGGTAAGTCGAGGACCCTTGGTCGAGATTGCCTCTTTTGCAATCTGCACCATAATGGGCTGTCCGCCTGCGATGAAGGAGGCCAACTTGCCGGTCTTGCCGAGTGGTTGGTCGAGCTTCAGGCTCTCAATTCGCATATTTTTCTTCTTCGTCGATAGGTTCGCCACGAGTTTGTGGAGTGTGGTGAACTGGGGGCCCAGGTCGAGAAAGTGGATGAAGGCGTCTTTCTCGTGGCCGATATTGACGAATGCGGCATTCAGTCCGGGCATAATTTTTCTCACTTTGCCCAGATAGATGTCGCCCACCGCAAATCCGCTTTTGCAACTCTCCTTGTCCAGCTCGACGAGCTGTTTATCCTCGACCAAGGCGATTGTTACTTCGGACGGCGTAACATTAATGATTAATTCTCTGTTCATCTGTAATGTAAAAGTGAGTTTCCTATTCGAATAATAGGAGGAAGTGCGCTGGGGCATAGCCCCTTCACGAAAAAATAAAGCCAAAAACCCGTATAGGCTTTCAGCTCTATTTTTTCTTATTGAAGGTAAACCGACAACCTATTTCTTGTTGTGTTTGTGACGATTTTTGCGCAAACGTTTTTTGCGTTTGTGGGTCGCCATTTTGGGACCTTTCCTCTTTTTACCGTTAGGCATAGTTGTTAATTTTTATTGGGTTTATAAAAAAGTTACTTTTCGGTCTATTGTTCAGACAATTATTTCACCTT
>JAGBYS010000150.1 GCA_017628675.1 Tidjanibacter sp. | reverse complement strand
CGAGGATGGGCCTGAAGAGTGCAGAGAACATTATGCGCCAGCTGGAGGCCTCCCGTGAGGTGCCCTTTGCTCGTGTGCTGTTTGCTCTGGGTATTCGCTTCGTGGGCGAGACGACGGCAAAATATTTGGCCCACCATTTCCGTTCTATGGATGCACTGATGGCTGCTACCAAGGAGCAACTCGCCGAGGCCGATGAAGTGGGCGAGAAGATTGCCGAGAGCATCCTTGCATTCTTCGCCGATGAGCGTAACCAGGAAATAATCAGAAGGTTGCGTGAGGTCGGGCTCTGCTTCGAGGAGCAGGAACGAGTCACCTATTCCAACCTGCTGGAGGGCAAGAACATCGTCATCTCGGGCAGCTTTGTGCGCCACTCGAGGGACGAACTGAAGGCCCTCATTGAGCTCCACGGTGGAAAGAATCTGGCTGCTGTGTCGGGTGCTACGGATTTCCTGCTTGCGGGCGATAAGATAGGCCCTTCAAAACTGCAGAAGGCGAGTAAGTTGGGCGTGAAGATTATCTCCGAGGAGGAGTTTGAGGCGATGATTGAGGGTGCCGAGCCCGTGGCTACGAAGACGGAAGAGGTGCCCCAGATGACCAAAAAAGAGAGCACCGAGGAAAAGATTCCCGTGCAGGGAGCTCTCTTTTAGAGGAATTATTATATTTTTGTAGGATTTTTAGAGAAATAGCACAATATGCAGAGTGTTTTATCCAAACTTAAAGGACTTGGAGTTGCGCTTGTGACTCCTTTCAATGAGGTGGGTGAGGTTGATTATCCCGCGCTTGACCGATTGGTGGACTATGTTATTGAGGGCGGTGTGGACTACCTTGTGGTTATGGGTACCACGGGTGAGACCCCCACGCTTACAATGCCCGAGAGAGTCGCCGTGTTGAGGGCTGTCAAGAGTCGCAACGCAGGCCGATTGCCCATCGTTGTGGGTGTGGGCGGCAACGATACCGCAAGGGTTGTGGAACTGATTGACCAGACCAATCTGGATGGTGTGGATGCCATCCTGAGTGTGACCCCATTCTATAATAAACCTTCGCAAAGAGGTCTGTTTGAGCACTATAAGTATATCTCGGAGCGTTCGCCAAGGCCCATTATTCTCTACAATGTGCCTGGCCGTACGGGTGTGAATATGGAGGCCGAAACCACCTTGCGCATAGCTCGTGAGTGCCCCAATGTGGTGGCCATCAAGGAGGCGAGTGGCAATATGGAGCAGATCGAGAGGGTGATTGCAGGTTGCCCCGAGGGCTTTGTTGTAATCTCCGGTGATGACTCGCTTGCCCTGCCTGTGATGAAGGCTGGCGGTGTAGGTGTTATCTCGGTGGCTGCCAACTCGTTCCCCCAGTATTTCGCCTCGCTCATTGGCGCTCAGGCCGAGGGCGGTAGCGATGAGAACGATGCCAAATTTGAGACCATACGCCCCGCTGTGAAGATGCTCTTTGCCGAGGGTAACCCCTCGGGTGTCAAGGCTGCACTCACCGTTAAGGATGTGATAAAGAACCATTTGCGACTGCCTTTGGTGCCTGTCACCGAGGAACTCTACCGTTCGCTCGAGGCAGAGATTTCGGCACACAACTTCAGGTAATGCAGAGGAGAGTGAAACTGATTTGTAGCCTCTGGGCTGTGGTGTTGTGTGGGCTGTTTATGCCCGCTACGCTCTCGGCTCAGGAGTATGTCGTGCCCCATGAGGAGGAGATTCTGAGTCGCACTGTGGATGTCGACTCGCCCTACTATCTGGAGCGCCTTCTGGGTAAATATTTCGCCTATAATGAGCCACTCTCGGAGGAGGAGTTTTTCTACCTCTACTACGGCTATGCCTATAGTGAGCACTACCGCCCTCTGGAGCCCATCTCGGCAGAGGATAGAGTGCTTGCCGCCGTGGAGAAGATTATGACGGAGCCCACCGAGGAGCTGATGCACGAACTCATTGCGGCAGCCCTCCAGGTGATGGAGCGCGACCCCTTCAGCCCCAAGAATCTCAATCTGCTCGCCTACGCCTACGGCTCGTTGGGCGATAGCGAGAATGAGCGAAAGTGTTTCGAGCGAATGGAGGGTGTGCTGCGCACCATTGAGCGTTCTGGCTCGGGTCGCAGGGAGAGCAGCCCTATGCACATCCTGATGTTCACCCACGCCTCCGACCTGCTCTACGCCAAGGGGTTGAGCATTAAGGCCCGTGAGATTGTGTCGCGCAGTTGTGAGTATATATTCCTCTCGGAGAGGGAGGACGACGGCACCCTCGGCTACTACTTCGACTTTTCGCGCATCTATATGGTGCGCCCCGATAATGCCGCGCCTGCGGAGCCTCAGCAAAGAGGTTGGACCATTAATAATTTGCCGCTCAAGTAGGGGCAAACCGAAGACTGGGAATGAGAAGAGTTACTACATATATAATAAAGGTATGGCTGGCGTTGCTTGCCTCCGCCTCTTTTGCGGGGTGCGCTGATGTCTTTGTGCCGAGCGAAACGCTTGCCCACAATGAGGGGGAGCATACGATAGTTATGTACCTGCTTGCCGACAATAACCTCTCCTCGAGTATCTACCAGAATGCGCTCGATGCGGAGATGGGTATGGTGGGTGCAAGCCCCGCTGTGAGGCTCGTGATCTATCTCGATAGAGCCGATAAGACCGAACTCTATGAGGTGCGCTACCTGCCCTATGGTGCTGGTGGTGAGCATATACGCTCCTGCAAAACACTCAAAACCTACCCCAAGCAGACCTCCACCAAGCCCGAGATTATGCAGCAGGTGCTGGAGGATGTCAAGCGCCTGGCGCCGAGCAAGAGCTATGGCCTTGTGGTTACGGGCCACGGCTCGGGATGGTTCCCCACGCCCTCCTCAGGCACCTCCTATGACAATCAGAAAGCATATCCAGTTGACGGAGGAGCAGAGTACCTCTTCCCCCACAGCACCCTCGAGGAGCCCCGCACACGCTTTATGGGCTACGACCAGGATGAGAGTGACGGAGGTGCTCCCGTGAGGAGTTATATCTCTACCGAAGATATGGTCAAGGGCCTCCAACCCATTCATTTTGACTATATTATCTTCGATGCGTGCTTTATGTCGTCGGTGGAGTTCCTCTACGCAATGCGCCACTCGGCCGACTACTTGGTGGCCTCTCCCGTGGAGGTTATGGCCTGTGGCTTGCCCTACTGCGAGATTGTGGGTAACCTTGCCTCTACGGAGCATAACATTAGCAACATTTGCGATGTGGCGATGGAGGTCTATATGCGCGACAATAACTTTTCCTACGAGAAATCGTTGGCGCTGGCGGTGGTCGACTGCTCCAAGTTGGACGCCTTGGCCGATGCCGTCGGGGCAGTCTATCGTGCCGTGGGTGGCATTGACCCTCTCCAGACTATCGGCCAGAGGGTGGACCGCAGCCAGGTGCAACATCTGGATAGGATGTATAGGCCGGCCTTCTACGACCTGAGGGACTTTGTATGTCAGTTGGCAGGGCAGGAGCACAAGGCGCTGTATGAGCAGTTCCTTGAGGCACTTGACGGGGCCATTGTTCACTCGCTTCACACCGAGCAAATCTTTTCTCTCGGACAGTCCGATATGCTGGGCTACAACTACGACTATCTCGACCCCATCAGGGAGTCGGGGTTGTCACTCTGTGGTCTGAATACCTACATCCCATTTGCCGAGGCGCCGCTCACCTCGTCGCTCTATATGCAGACTCTTTGGGCGAAAAAAATCTACTCTGCCCAGTAATTTAAAACTCTACAATAACTCTACAAGGCCCCTTTTCTGAGGGGTCTTTATTTTTGTGTAAATGTCAGACATAGTGTGTGTTAAGTTGAATTTGGCCGATCGGGTGAAATCTTAACACTTCTTATTGTGCACTCTACAATGAAAATTATTTATATATTTGTACTGATAGGCGTATGTATGAACCCAACCTAAAAAGGAATGTTTAGACCTAAAAAGAACGATATTCTCATTGAGAATATAGACAAATACTTCAATCTGATTGATAGTTCGCTGCTCGTCTTCAAGGATGGCGTGAGGAACTATCTCTACTCCTCGACCGAGGGGTTCAACGACAATCTGCAGAATATGTCTCAGCGCGAGACTGAGGCCACGATGTTGCGCAGGGAGATTGAGAATGCTCTCTACACCCAGACCGCACTGGTGCGTTCGCGTGGTGATATTATGCGCCTGTTGGAGAAACTTGGTCACATCGTGAACATCCTAAGCGATAGCCTGTTGCAGTTTGAGATTGAGAATCCCTTTGTGCCCACTGAGCTGAATAACGACTTTGTGAAACTCACCGAGTTTGCGACTCTCGCCGTGGAGTCGGCTCTGCCCGCCGCTAAGGCCTATTTCAGGGAGCCCGAGGTGATTGCCGACAAGATTTCGAGGGTCTATTTCTACAAGAAGGAGACCAAAAAGTATGCTCAGGCCATCAAACGCAAGGTCTTCCATGAGATGATGAATCTCAAACTGAGTGAAAAGTTCCACTTGCGCTACTTCGCACTCCACATCGAGAACCTTTCCGACGCTGCCGAAGAGGCTGCCGATCAGCTCTCGGTAATGGCCATTAAGCGCACTTTCTAATACCTCCATACATTACAACCTGCCCAATGACTTACGCATTTACGATATTGCTTATGGCGCTGATTCTCTGGCGAATGATTGTCCGAGAGTTGCCCGCTGCCTTTGGCCTTATCGTGCCCACAAGTGCTGTGCGTAGGAGCATTTTGGCCATAAACATCATCCTGCTTGGTGTGGTGGCTCTGCTTATGCCTCTCACTTGGAGCGTCGCAGATGGGCTGCTTGGTGTCTATGGCGAGGGTATGCGGATGTCGGGCGTGTCGTTGGTGGTGCTCGCTGCACTTGTTTCACTGCTGCTTTTGGACCATTTCGACACTATGCCGTCGATATGTATGGCGCTACTTGGCGCACTCGAGGGCTATAGGGTCTTCTCGCTGGGCGAGAGTTTCAGTTGGACTATGATGGGCAGTTGGCTTGTGGCCCCGATTGTGGCCGCTGTTGTCGCTGCGCTCATATATCTGCTTTGCCGCAAGGTTATCTGCCGTCCCCCGATTCACCTTATAAGGCTGTCGGGCTATATGCGCCACCTTGTCATCCTTGGCCTTGCGCTGTTGGTGGTGGCTGTGGGTGTCAACAATGGCTCGCTGTTGATTTTTGCCGGCAGGGTGCTGCTCGAAGAGGGTAGTGTGGTAGGCGGAGCGATGGCTCTTGTGATGTTCGTGGGCGGATTGTTGCTGTTTGGCCGTGTGCTCAATCGTCGTATGGATGTGGAGGCCGAACGCTATGGCGAGGCTACAACTCAGACAATTGTGGCGGTCTGCTATGCGGTGGTAGTCACGCTGCTCCTGTTCTCCGGCCGAATGATTGAGAGGGTGGGGCTCGGTTGCTCGCCGCTCTCGGTTTGGTCGCTCATCCTGGGAGGTTTCCTGGGCGTTGGTCTTGTTCAGCGTAGCCAGATGCCCGAACTGCTGAGGGTGGGGCGTGGTCTTGCGGGCCTGGTGCTCACTCCTCTTGCGGCCATCATCGTCTTCTATCTGCTCTTCTCGCTGCTCACGGGCGGAGAGGCGGTTGGTGAGGAACTCAACATTGCGCTGCTTCTGTGCTCAGTGATGCTTGTGATGCTCGTTTTCTTCGGCCGCTATGTGCGCAAGCAGGAGCGATTGCACGAGGCGTCGCGCAAACTCATCCAGAACCAACAACAGGAACTCTTTGAGAATCAGAAGGCTCTCAACGCAATGGAACTCAACGCCATCCTGGCTGAGAATCATAGTCTTCACGGTACTCTGGAACTCAAGCGCAAGGAGATTATCAATGTGGCGCTGGGCATCAGTGAGCAGAAGGAGTTTCTGGAGATGCTCGCCGAGAAGGTCCATAGGGCTGCCAAATCATCGGGCGAGGAGAAGGACCGAATCATTGCCGAGATTGAGAAGGAGCTCGGCCAGAGGACAAGTTTCTCGGGCGAGATAGACGAGTTCTACACCCAGGCCGAGGTGCTGCATAAGGACTTCAGCGTGAAACTCACGGAGGAGTTCCCCAACCTTACAACCTCGGAGCGCAGGCTCGCTACTCTGCTCCGCTTGGGCTTCTCGTCGAAGTATATCGCTACGCTGATGAATATTTCCCCGAAGAGTGTGGAGATAAGCCGCTATAGATTGCGCCAGAAACTTGGTCTGAAGAAGGGCGACAACCTGATAAATTTCATCAAGTCAATTTGATACAAACCAAATAAACAACCAATTACAAACCAAACAAACAAAACTATGAAAAAACTTTTACTTATTGCTGCAGTGGCTATCGCATCGATTTGCGGTGCCCAGGCACAGACCGCTGAGGTGAACCAGTATGGTCAGAAAGTGACTTCGTTGCCCATCAACGCAAGTGTTCAGGATGGCATTTTGGTATTCCAGAACAAAGAGGCTAACTACAAAATGTGGTTTGACGTTCGCGTTCAGGGCGATGCTGCCGTTTTCTTCGGCTACGACAAAAACCTCACCCAGATTGGTAACGGTATGAGCTTCCGCCGTACCCGTTTTGCTGTGAAGACCCAGATCGACAAGAACTGGTATGCAGAGTTCGATACCGACTGGACCAGCGGTATGCCCGAGATTAAGGATGCAATTCTCCAGTACGACGGTATTGAGAACCTCCAGATCAAGATGGGTAACTTCAAGGAGAACTTCTCAATTCAGCGTAACTCGACCAGCCGCTACCTCCTCTTTATGGAGCGTGCAATGTGTACCTACTTGGCTCCTTCGCGCCATATGGGTGTGAACTTCCGCTACAACACTCCTGCTCTGTGGCTCAGCGCAGGTGTGTTTGGTCCCGAGCTCAAGGGTGCCGAGGAGCAGACCTTTATGGAGGATGGTAACAAGGACTACGGTCTGAGCGAGGGTCTGAGCTACACCGGTAAGGTTGTATGGCGTCCTTTGCACAAGATGACCAACGGTTCGCTCCACATTGGTGCTGCCGTATCGTACCGCGAGCCCAAGCTGACCTCGACCGATGGCTACAACGCTATCCGCTACAGCACTCGCAACTCGACCAGCATCAACCGTAAGAAATACCTCGACACCGACGCTATCAAGGGTCTTGACCACGAGTTCCTCTGGACCGTTGAGCTCGCAGGTCACTACAACTCGTTGCGCTATGAGGCTGCCTACATTTCGCGTCAGGCATTCGTAGACCTCTCGAAGAACGACAAGGGTGCCGACCTCCGTCCCGCAAGCGGTTGGTATGTTCAGGCTGGTTATATGCTCTTTGGTGGCAAGCAGAACTACGATGCAGGTGGTGCTAAATACACCCGTTGCACTCGCGGTAGGAGCTGGGGTGACCTTGAGCTCGCAGCTCGCGTAGACCAGATCAACCTTAACCTCAACAAATACTATATGGGTGGCTCGGCTATGCAGTACGCTCTGGGTATCAACTACTATCCCATCGAGAATGTGAAGTTTATGCTCAACTACCAGTTCGCCGACAACGATGTATTCGCTAACGGTAAGGGCGAGCAGAACGGTACCGACAAGACCGCCAAGAAACCCTATAGCACCGGTTATAATGCAGATGGCGAGGTTACTCCATTCCCCGCAAATGTTGATAAATCGAAAGGTGCAAATGGCGTTGATTTCCATATGATTTCGTGCCGCTTCCAGGTTGCATTCTAATCCGAGAAACTTAAACAAACACAAAACCAATACACACTTTTTTATTAACTAATTAAAACAACAAAAAACTATGAAAAAACTTTTTGTATTTGCAGCTATGGCTGCTTTGGCACTCACTTCGTGTGGTGATGACAACTTTGGCGTAGAGGGTGGCGATGACTACAATGTAGGCGTAAAAGGTATCGTTCTGAACGAGCTTTCGGGTGCAGACAAATTCATCGAGCTCTACAACACTACCGATGCAGAGGTTTCTCTCAGGGAGGTATATATCGTGAAGTATGACAGCTCGAAAGATGGTGGTAAGAGCACCACTTGGACCGGCGCGAAGGATATGGTTATCGCCCCTAAAGGTTTTGTAGTTCTTGAGAGCTCCGACCTTTCGGACCCCGCAGAGGATGGCGATCCCGCTTATGCTTACGAGAGCGAGAACCACATCTTCAAAGGTGGTCTTTCGGGCAAGAAAAATGTATTCATCGAGCTCTACAACGCTAACGATGAGAAACTCAGCGAGTTCAAACGTGGCGAAGAGGGTGCAGGTTGGAACCAGGTAAGCGGCTTCACCAACAACAAGAAGAACACCTTCTCGCGTGTACCCGATGGTACCGGTGAGTTCGTTTACGCACTTCCCACCAAGGGTGCTGCCAACGGCGAGAAAGTTGCTGACATCGAGCAGACCCCCGAGATGTAATTTTGGGATAATTTTTGCATAGAATGTCATTTTGGGATGCCCCCACCTCCGAGGTGGGGTGGGGAGCTCCCGAAATTTTCACAACAAAACAAATTCTATAAAGACTATGTCGAAAGAGAAAATGGAGATTGGAGCAATCTCGAAACCCCGTTTTGAGTTCCGCTCCTTCGGTCAGAACTTCGAGGCTGCACACGCCCGTATGGCTCGCCTGTCGGTGCCCGTGCCCGAGAAAGTATGGCGTCGTACCAGCGACGAGATCTATATCATCTCGCGCGCTAACGACATCAACAACACCAAGATCCGCGACGGCAAGATGGATATCAAAACCTATGTTCAGACCGTTGATGGCCTTGAGCAGTGGAACCCTCTGATGAAGGGCGAGTTCCCCATCTCGCGTCAGGTTTTGGAGCAGGAGGTATTCCCCGCATTTATGGTGGAGATGCCCGCCCTCACCAAAGACACCTACACCTTCGAGGAGTTCCTGGAGATGGTGGAGGCAAACAAAGACCTCGCTGCCGTAAGGGTACACAAGGAGAGGTTTGGTTATATGGTGAACGACACCATTTGCGAGGTTGGTAATGTACTTATCAACGGTGCAAAGGTTGTAACCATCAACTCCGAGTCGACCGAGATTGAGGACATTAAGAAAACTATCGCCGACTGCGGTCTTGAGGGCGTTGAGAACATCAACTACCTCCAGGCTATCAAACGCGTGATCGCTATGACCAAGAACCCCCTTGCAAACGAGTACGACTATGGCACAGGAGATTGAAAGAAAATTTGTGGTAGCAGGTGAGTTCAAATCGCTCGCAAAGAAGGCTACCCGCATCACCCAGGGTTACCTTTCGTCGGTACCCGAGCGCACTGTTCGCGTGAGGATTAAAGGCGAGAAGGGCTTTATTACTATTAAAGGTATCGGCTCGGCAAGCGGTGCAAGTCGCTACGAGTGGGAGAAAGAGATTCCCACCGCCGAGGTTGAGGAGCTCCTTAAAATCTGCGAGCCCGGTGTGATTGACAAGACTCGTTACCTTGTTGAGGCCGGTGAGCACACCTATGAGGTGGATGAGTTCTATGGCGACAACGAGGGCCTTGTAGTGGCAGAGGTTGAGCTTTCGTCGGAGGAGGAGGCTTTCGTTAAACCCGAGTGGTTGGGCGAAGAGG
>JAGBYS010000149.1 GCA_017628675.1 Tidjanibacter sp. | reverse complement strand
GTCGAAGATGGTGTAGACACCCTGGAACGAGTTGCCGCTACCGATGGGGAACGAGAGGGGGCGCACGGCAATCTGCAACTCCTGCTCAATCTCCTCCAGCAGCTCAAAGGGCTCCTTGCAGGGCCTATCCAGCTTGTTCACAAAGACCATCACGGGCGTAGAACGCATACGGCAGACATTCATCAGCTTGCGGGTCTGGCTCTCAACACCCTTTGCACCATCGATAACGATGATTACGGCGTCAACGGCCGTGAGGGTACGATAGGTATCCTCGGCGAAGTCTTCGTGACCGGGAGTGTCGAGGATGTTGATCTTGGTGCCCTGGTACTCAAACTCCATAACGGAGGTAGCCACCGAGATACCCCTCTGTCGCTCAATCTCCATAAAGTCGGAGGTTGCCGTCTTCTTGATTTTGTTGCTCTTCACGGCACCTGCCACGTGGATAGCGCCACCAAAGAGGAGGAGTTTTTCCGTGAGAGTAGTCTTACCTGCGTCGGGGTGTGCAATGACGGCGAATGTTCGCCTGCGTTTGATTTCGTCTACTAAAGCCATCTTATATTTCGTGGGTTGAAAATCTCAAATTGTCAATTATTGTCTTACGGGTGGGTAATCGATTGTGTAGTGGAGGCCCACGCTCTCCTTGAGGGCGGCCGCCTGCTTGATGATGAGGTAGCCCACCTCGATGAGGTTGCGAAGCTCACACAGATCCACATTCAGTCGGCTCTTATGGTAGAGCTCCTCCGTTTCGCGGTAGATGATCTCCATACGCCTGAGGGCCCTCTCGAGCCTTAGGTCGGAGCGCACGATGCCGACATAGTAGCTCATAATCTGCTGCATCTCCTTGTAGTTCTGCGTAATGAGAATCATCTCCTCGGTGGCAACCATACCGTCGTCGTTCCAATCGGGAATATTCTCCTGGTGGGTGATATTCTCAATCTTTGCTACAGCATCCTTGGCGGCCCTGTCGGCATAGACCACTGCCTCAATCAGCGAGTTGGAGGCCAGTCGGTTGGCGCCGTGCAGACCCGTGCAAGCGCTCTCGCCGAGCGCATAGAGGCGATGGATGGTGCTCTCGCCATTGAGATCCACCTTCACGCCACCGCAGCAGTAGTGCGCACCGGGGGTTACGGGAATGAGGTCCTTGGTGATGTCGATACCGAGCGTAAGGCACTTCTGGTATATATTGGGGAACTCGCGGATGGTCTGCTCGGCTGGCTTGTGGCGCACATCCAGGTAGAGGTACTCCGCACCCGTAATCTTCATCTCGTGGTCCATACTGCGTGCCACCACATCGCGAGGTGCAAGCGACCCCATAGGGTGGTACTTGTGCATAAACTCCTTGCCATTCTGGAGCTTGAGTATCGCACCATAGCCTCGCATAGCCTCCGTGATGAGGAACGAGGGGCGCTCGGTGGGGTTGTAGAGCGTTGTGGGGTGGAACTGGATGTAGGCCATATTCTCAATTATGCCCTTGGCACGATGCACCATAGCGATGCCGTCGCCCGTAGCCACCGAGGGGTTAGTGGTTGTGTGGTAGAGGTTGCCCACGCCACCCGTGCAGATGACCGTCACCTTTGCAAGGATGGTCTTTATCTTCTCGCGCTTGATATCCATCACATAGGCACCATAGCACTCGATGTTGTCCATATGGCGATTGACCTCCTCGCCCAGGTGGTGCTGGGTGAGCACATCCACAGCGAAGTGGTGCTCCAGAAGTTCGATGTTGCGATGGCGCTTGACGGCCGAGATGAGAGCCCTCTCAATCTCCGCACCCGTCAGATCTTGGTGGTGGAGGATGCGGTGCTCGGTGTGGCCGCCCTCGCGGTGGAGCGAGTAGCGTCCTTCGGGGGTCTTGTCGAAGTGGGTGCCCCACTCAATAAGGTTGCGGATGCCCTCGGGCGCACCCTCAACAACCATCCTCACAGCCTCCGGATCACACTTGCCTGCACCACACACCATCGTATCCTCGATGTGTTTCTCGAAGGTGTCGGGTGGATAGGTCACACAGCAAATGCCACCCTGCGCATAGCGGGTGTTACACTCGCGGACCTCACCTTTGGTGACAATGGTGACCTGTCCCTTTTCGGCAGCCTTGAGCGCAAAGGAGAGTCCTGCCACTCCGCTACCTATGACCAGAAAATCGGTTTTTCGTTTCATCATTTCTGCCCTTGCTCCGAAAAAAATGGGTTATCGGGACAAAAATACAAAAGAAATTGTTAATTTAGCCCACCACAACCAGATTTTATGAGAAACGAAAAGCAAGAGTGGGAGAAAACTATCGAGAGCTGGGGGCGTCATCTGCGCCTCGAGCGGGGATTGTCGGTCAATACGGCCTCGGCCTACACCGCCAATCTCACCGCCTTTGCCTCCCACCTCTGCGCCACACCCGAGGGCTCCAAACTCCCCTCGGAGGTCACCAAGGCCGACATTGAGGAGTATATGATTGTGCTCTATGAGCGCCATACAACCCCCACAACCCAGGCCCGCAACCTTAGCGCCCTCAGATCCTTCTTTCGTTTCCTTCTGTTCAAGGGTCTAATCACTGAATCCCCCACCGCCAAGGTCGCCTCACCCAAGACCGGAAGGGCACTTCCCGACACCCTTTCGACCCGAGAGATAGACTCAATCATTGCAGCCATTGACCCCTCGTCGAAGTCGGGCCACAGGGATAGGGCCATTGTCGAAATGCTCTACTCGTGTGGTCTGCGTGCCTCGGAACTCACAGCCCTGCGTCTGGGCGACATCTTCTGGAAGGAGGGCATTGTGAGGGTCATCGGCAAGGGCAACAAGCAGCGCCTTGTACCCTTCAGCAAAGAGGCCCGCAAGCAGCTTGGGCTCTATCTCGAGTGTCGCCCACAGATAGCCACTGAGGCCAGCAGCGACACCCTCTTTCTGAACCTTCGTGGCGGCAAAATTTCGCGTATGTCCGTCTTCAACATCGTGACCGACTCGGCCCGTAGGGCGGGCATAACAAAGAGTATCTCGCCACACACCCTGCGCCACAGTTTTGCCACACATCTGCTGGAGGGCGGTGCCGACATCCGCCAGGTGCAGGAGCTGCTGGGCCACGAGAGCATCGTTACAACAGAGATTTATACACACCTCGACAACAGACATCTGCGTAGTGTTGTGGAGGATTCATTTGCAAAAGTAGATTTACTATGAGAGAGTTTGTGAAGTGG
>JAGBYS010000017.1 GCA_017628675.1 Tidjanibacter sp. | reverse complement strand
GCTGGAGATAGCGACTCCGGAGGCCGTTGAGAGGCTCTTTGGGGTTACGGCGAGCGACTATTGGCAAAGGAGATATGTGCCCAATGGTAAGGCCGGCAGTGGTCTGGGGCGTATGGGTCGCCAGAAGGCACAGATGTTGGCTATCAATATGGTTGTGCCCCTGCAGTTTGCCTACGCTTCGGTCATCGGCAAGGCCGAACTCAAGGAGCGTGCACTGGGACTCTTGGAGGCCATCCCCGCCGAGCAGAATAGGGTGGTGGCCGGCTGGACGGGCTATGGCGTGCCCTGCACGGCGGCCTATGAGTCGCAAGCACTGCTGGAACTCTCGGCCCGATGTGACCAGGGGCTTTGTGGAGAGTGCCCGCTCGGCAGAGTAAGGAGCGAGAAATAGAGAGAAATAGAAGGAAAAAAGATATAAATAAAATAAACCTATAAAGAGATAAAATGAGTTTAGTAAAGTCTGTACTTAAGTTGTTCTTCGGAACAAAGAGTGACAAGGATCGCAAAGAGATTCAACCTTATGTGGATAAGATACTTGCAATGTATCCCACCATCGATAGCCTCTCGAACGATGAGCTTCGTGGCCGTTCGGCAGCCCTGAGGCAGGCCATCGCCGAGTTCATCCGCCCCGAGGAGGAGCGTGTGGCTAAGCTGAAGGTGGAGATTGAGGGCGACATTGCCATTGAGAAGAAGAGCGCCATCTCGAAGGAGATTGAGCAGCTGCTGGAGAAGATAGACGAGAAGATCGAGAAGAAGCTCGACGAGATTCTGCCCGAGGCCTTCGCCATTATGAAATCCACGGCCCGCAGGTTTGCCCAGAGCGAAACAGTTGAGGTTACCGCCTCGCAGTTCGATAGGGACCTGGCTGCCGACCGCGACTTTGTGTCCATCGAGGGCGACAAGGCCATCTGGCAGACCACCTGGACAGCGGGTGGCAACGAGATAAAGTGGGATATGATCCACTACGATGTGCAGCTCTTCGGTGGCGTTGTGTTGCACAAGGGTAAGATTGCCGAGATGGCTACCGGTGAGGGTAAGACCCTGGTGGCAACCCTCCCCGTGTTCCTCAATGCGTTGGCCGGCAAGGGTGTCCACGTGGTGACCGTCAATGACTATCTGGCCAAGCGTGACTGCGAGTGGATGGGTCCTATGTATCAGTTCCACGGCCTGTCGGTGGAGTGTATCGACAACTACCGCCCCAACTCGGCCGAGAGGCGTAGGGCATACGATGCCAACATCACCTTCGGTACCAACAACGAGTTCGGTTTCGACTACCTGAGGGACAATATGTCCATTCAGGCGAAGGAGCTCGTGCAGAAGAAACACCACTTCGCCATTGTCGATGAGGTGGACTCGGTACTGATTGACGATGCCCGTACCCCTCTGATTATCTCGGGTCCCGTGCCCAAGGGCGACGACCAGCTCTTCGACGAGTATCGTGACATTGTCGAGAGGCTCTATAACCTCCAGCGTAACTTCACGGCCGACTGCCTGCTCAGGGCACGCAAACTCATCGCCGAGGGTAAGACCGAGGAGGGTGGTGTGCTGCTGCTGCGCTCGCATAAGGGTCTGCCCAAGAATAAGAACCTCATCAAGTTCCTCTCGGAGCAGGGTATGAAGGTGCTCCTGCAGAAGACCGAGGGTATCTATATGCAGAACAAGAATGAGCGTATGCCCGAGATCACCGATGAGCTCTTCTTCGTGATTGACGAGAAGCTCAACTCGGTGGAGCTTACCGATAAGGGCCACGAGATGTTGGCTAAGTCGGTGGGTGACGACAAGTTCTTCGTGCTGCCCGATATAGGCACCGAGGTTGCTGCTCTTGAGAAGAGCGATATGACCGCCGAGGAGAAGGCAGCAAAGAAGGATGCAATCCTTGCCGACTATGCCATCAAGAGCGAGAGGGTACACACCGTGAACCAGCTCCTGAAGGCCTACAGTATGTTCGAGAAGGATGTGGAGTATGTGCTGATGGACGGCAAGGTGAAGATTGTCGACGAGCAGACTGGCCGTATTATGGAGGGCCGCCGCTACTCCGACGGTCTGCACCAGGCAATCGAGGCCAAGGAGCGTGTGAAGGTGGAGGCTGCAACCCAGACCTTTGCGACCATCACCCTGCAGAACTACTTCCGTATGTACCACAAGCTGGCCGGTATGACCGGTACGGCCGAGACCGAGGCAAGCGAGTTCTGGAGCATTTATAAACTCGATGTTGTTGTGATCCCCACCAACCGCCCTATTGCGCGTGAGGATAGGGAGGATCTGCTCTATAAGACCAAGAGGGAGAAGTATAGTGCCGTTGTGGACGAGATCGTAAGGCTCGTAGGCGAGGGTCGCCCCGTGCTCGTGGGTACCACCTCGGTGGAGGTTTCGGAGCTGTTGAGCCGCATCCTCCGTGCACGCCACATTCCCCACAATGTCCTCAATGCTAAGCAGCACGCCCAGGAGGCACAGGTTGTTGCCGAGGCAGGTAGGGCAGGCCAGGTGACCATCGCAACCAATATGGCGGGTCGCGGTACCGATATCAAGCTCACCCCCGAGGTTAAGGCCGCAGGTGGTCTTGCCATCATCGGCACCGAGCGCCACGAGAGCCGCCGTGTGGACCGTCAGCTCCGAGGCCGTTCGGGTCGTCAGGGTGACCCCGGCTCGTCGCAGTTCTTCGTGTCGACCGAGGATGACCTGCTGCGTCTGTTTGGTGGCGATCGCCTTGCCTCGATGATGGATAGAATGGGTCTCAAGGAGGGAGAGGTTATCTCCGCCAAGATGATGAGCGGCGCCATCGAGAGGGCCCAGAAGAAGGTCGAGGAGAACAACTTCGGTGTTCGTAAGCGCCTGTTGGAGTACGACGATGTGATGAACAAACAGAGGACTGCAATCTATGCTATGCGTCGCCACGCACTCCACGGCGAGGGTGTGGATATCGACCTTAACAATATGATTCTCTCCTTTGCCGACAACTTTGTGGCAAGCCTCAAGGGTGCCGACTTCCAGGAGTTCTCCTATGAGCTCATCCGTCAGGTTGCCATCCAGCCCTCCTACGATGAGGCTGCCTACACTAAGGCCACCGAGGGTCAGCTTGCCGATATGCTGGCCAACGACATCAGGGCTGCCTACGCACGCCGTGCCCAGATGGTCGCTCAGACAGCTATGCCCGTCATCAAGAACCTGGTGGAGAGCAATCCCCAGGCCGAGAATATGTACATCCCCATCACAAATGGCACTCTGGTCTACAATGTGCTCGTGAACCTCAAGAAGTG
>JAGBYS010000148.1 GCA_017628675.1 Tidjanibacter sp. | reverse complement strand
TGTCGGCAAGTTTTGAGGTATATAATTTGTAGCGATAGTTGAGCTCCTCCTCAACGGGTTCGAGCCAACTATCTTTCTCTATGATAGACAGACGCTTAACCATAATTAATTGAATTTTGCGACAATAAAAATACTCTTTTTTCCTTAAGTGGGCAAATTTATTCACAAAAATTACTATTTTTGTCACTTTGATAGCGCAACTTTGAAATTAAAAACGAATACAAAAAACAACACTAACATTTTATTTAACTAACACTTTTATCTATGCTACAATTTTTTGCAAATCTTTGGGCGAACAACCGTCCTATGCTGATTCTGATGGCAATTCTGGTGGTAGTAATTCCTTTCCTGGTATTCTACATCCGCAAGGCCACCAAGGAGCACCCCAAGGGCCTGATTGCTGCGGCTCTGAGTAATATGGGTGAGCGCTTCGGCTACTACATTATGAATGCAGTACTCCTGCTGTTCATCTGCTCCAAGTTTGGTATTAGCGACGACGCTGCCGGCTGGATCTACGCAGTTTTCTATTTCCTTATCTATGTGCTCAGCCTGCCCGGCGGTATGATTGCCGACCGCACCAACAAGTACAAAGGCACCATCATCACCGGTCTGTTGGTAATGGCTCTTGGTTACGGTATCCTCTCGGTTCCCGTATTCGCTGAGACTCCCGGTTTCTCGTGGGTACTTATTCTCACCTGCGTTGCTCTGTTCATCATCGCCTTCGGTAACGGTCTGTTCAAGGGTAACCTCCAGGCTATCGTGGGTCAGATGTACGACAACTTCGAGGATGAGGCTGCCAAGAAGGGTCCCGAGGAGCTTGCAAAGGCTAAAGAGAAACGCGACTCCGGTTTCCAGATTTTCTATGTATTCATCAACATCGGTGGCGTGATTGCCCCCTTCATCGCTCCCCTTCTGAGGAGCTTCTGGCTGCAGCTCAAGGGCTATGCATACAACGCTCAGCTCCCCCGCTTGTGCCACGACTTCATCGCCAACCCCGAGATGTCGGGTACTCAGCTTGAGAGCCTCCAGACTCTGGCTGCTGAGGCTGGCCACACCGGCGCAGTTGATGTAGCGTTCTGCAACAGCTACCTCGAGATTTTCAACACCGGCGTACACTTCTCGTTCATCGCTTCGGTTGTTGCAATGCTCATCTCGCTCATCGTATTCGTATGCGTGAAGAAGAAATTGCCCAACCCCGTAAAGAAAGAGAAGAAGGCTGAGGTAGAGTACACCGCAGAGGAGAAAGCAGCAAATGCAAAAGAGATCAAACAGCGCCTCTACGCTCTGTTTGCAGTTCTTGGCGTTGCCGTATTCTTCTGGTTCTCGTTCCACCAGAACGGTCAGTCGCTGTCGGTATTTGCTCGTGACTTCGTTTCGACCGGTGCTATTCCTCCCGAAATCTGGCAGTGCATCAACCCCTTGTTTGTGATCATCCTCACCCCCATCATTATGCTGATCTTCGGTTCGCTGGCTAAGAAGGGTAAAGAGGTTTCGACTCCTCGCAAGATTGCCATCGGTATGTTCATCGCCGCTTGTGCTTACCTCTTCCTGATGGTTATCGCAATGTTGCAGAACTATCCTTCGGGTAGCGAGTTCCTTGGCCCCAACTTCACCGTTGCTGCCAGGGAAGCAATGAAGTGCAGCCCTCTGGTGCTGATTGCAACCTACTTCTTCCTGACCGTTGCTGAGCTCTTCATCTCGCCCCTGGGTCTGTCGTTCGTATCGAAGATTGCTCCTCGTCACCTGCAGGGTATCTGCCAGGGCTTGTGGCTGTCGGCTACCGCTATCGGTAACCTCTTCATCGCCCTTGGCGTAACTATGCTCAACACCCTTTCTGAGCAGTGGATGTGCTGGGCTGTATTCGCAGGCTTCTGCCTCATCTCGATGGGCGTGATGCTGGGTATGGTTAAATGGCTCGAGAAAGTTACCAAATAAGTAACCCCCTCACCATAATTAGCGGCCCGACCCTTTGCGGTTGGGCCGTTTTTTTGTACATTTGCAAGAAGAAACCCTATACCTATTATTATGATAAGGCTCACATTCCTCGGCACGGGCACATCGCAAGGTGTTCCAATGATTGGGTGCGACTGCGCTGTGTGTCGCTCTCAGGACGCTCGCGACAAGCGCCTACGCTCCTCCGTAATGGTGGAGGACGGCTCGTCACGACTTGTCATCGACGCGGGGCCCGACTTCCGCTACCAGATGCTCCGCGAGGATGTGAGGGAGATCGACGCCATACTGCTCACCCACGAGCATACGGACCACATTATGGGACTCGACGATGTGAGGGCTTTCAACTACTTCTGTCAAAAGAGCATTGAGGTGTGGGCCACCGAGCGAGTTCAGAGAGTTGTCAGAAAGAACTTCGACTACGCCTTTGCCGAAAAGCCCTATCCCGGCGCACCACGCATCACTCTGCAGACCATAACCGAGGACTCTTTTCGGGTGGGCACACTGGAGGTTATCCCCATCAACGGCCGCCACTTCACCCTCCCCGTTACGGGCTATCGCATAGGCCCCGTAGCCTACCTCACCGACTTCAACCACATCGACCAGGAGGAGATTCAGAAACTCCAGGGGGTGGAGGTGCTTGTGATAAACGCTCTGAGGCACACACGCCACATTTCCCACTTCACCGTGGCGGAGGCACTGGAGGTTGCGGGCCGAGTGGGAGCCAAGAGGACCTACCTCACTCACGCCTCCCACCAGATTGGCCTCCACGCCGAGGTGCAATCTCTTTTGCCCGAGGGCGTAAGCCTTGCCTACGATCGTCTAACAATCGAAATACCATAGCAAACTATGACCGACATACTACTTCTCACTCCCCCCTTTGTGCAGCCCAACTGCCCCTACCCTGCCACCGCCTACCTGACCGGCTATCTTCGCCGCAAGGGCCACAGCGTAGAGCAGGCCGACCTCTCCATCGAGACCCTCACCCGCATCTTTTCGCCTGAGGGCGTAGCCTCGCTTTTCGACAACTACGATGGCGAGGGCGACGAGAACTGCAACCGTATGTGGGCACTGCGCAAGGACTACGAGGCTACCATCGCCCCCGTCATTCGCTTTCTGCAGGGCAAGGACCCCTCCATAGCAAATCTCATCTGCTCGCCCGAATACCTGCCTCAGGCAAGCCGTTTCGAGCAGATGGTCGATGTGGAGAGTTACTTCGGAAGCCTCGGTCAGAAGGATTGCGCC
>JAGBYS010000147.1 GCA_017628675.1 Tidjanibacter sp. | reverse complement strand
GGCGACCGGGTGTGACACCCACAAGGACGACAAGAAGAGCGGCAGCAGTTGTTCCACTACCAAGCCCCACGAGGAGAAGAAGGGTGGGTGTGGCTGCGGCACCAAAAAATGAAAAGAGGTGTGAGGACTCGGTCCTCACACCTCTTACTTTTTGCCTCAAAGGGGGTGAAAATTATTTGAGCCTTGCCTTGATTGCGGCCGAAGCCTCCTCATAGCCGGGCTTATCCAAGAGCGCAAACATATTCTTCTTGTACGCCTCCACGCCGGGCTGGTTGAAGGGGTTTACACCGAGGATGTAACCGCTTATGCCACAGGCCTTCTCGAAGAAGTAGAGGAGTGCGCCGATGTAGTACTCGTTGATGGTGGGAATCTCAATGCGGATGTTGGGCACGCCACCGTCCACGTGAGCCAGAACAACGCCCAGCTCGGCCATCTTGTTAACCTCATCGAGGCGTTTGCCGGCCAGGAAGTTGAGGCCGTCGAGGTTGTCTTTGTCGGCCTCGATGGTCACATTACCCTCGGGCTTGGCCACGCTGATGACGGTCTCAAAGAGGGTGCGCTCGCCCTCCTGGATGTACTGACCCATAGAGTGGAGGTCGGCGGTGAGGGTTACGCTTGCGGGGAAGATACCCTTGCCCTCCTTGCCCTCGCTCTCGCCGTAGAGCTGTTTCCACCACTCGGCGATGTACTGCAGGCGGGGCTCATAGGAGGCCAGAATCTCAATCTTGTAGCCCTTGGCATAGAGGGCGTTACGAATGGCGGCATACTGTGCGGCGATGTTCTCCTGGAAGGGTACATTCTCGGCAGTTGCAGCCTCCATATCCTTGGCGCCACGCACCAGTTCATCGATGTTGATGCCGGCAGCGGCCAGGGGCAGCAGACCTACGGGGGTGAGCACCGAGAAACGGCCACCCACATTGTCGGGAATCACGAAGGTGTCGTAGCCCTCAGCAGTCGAGAGGGTCTTTAGTGCGCCGCGTGCAGCGTCGGTTACGCTTGCGATGCGCTCCTTGGCCTCCTCCTTGCCGTAGCGTGCCTCGATCTCGGCCTTGATAAGGCGGAAGGCAACGGCGGGCTCGGTGGTGGTGCCTCTCTTGCTGATGACGATGGCGGCGATGGAGTAATCCTTCACAGCCTCAAGCAGTTCGGCAGTATAAGTCTCGCTCAGATTGTTTCCTGCAAACAGGATGTAGGGGTTCTTGCGCTCCCTCTGGAGGAAGTGGAACGAGCTGTTCATTGCGTCCAGCACGGCCTTGGCTCCGAGGTAGGAGCCACCGATGCCGATGACAATGACAACCTCTGCTTTGCCGGCCAGACGGCTGGCGGTGGTGCGGATGGCTGCAATCTCCTCGGCCGAGATGCTCGAGGGGAGATTTACCCATCCAAGAAAATCGTTTCCTGCACCCTGGCCATTGTGGAGAAGGGTGTTGGCTTTCTCTGCTGCGGGGGCAAGAGCGGTGAACTCGCTCTGCTGAACGCCACACGAAGTGTGCTTAATATCTAACCTAATCATTGTGTTATAAAAATTTGTACTATTGTCTTGAAAATTGTTCGCAAAATTAATAATTATTTTTTACTTTTGTACCTTGTTAGAACTATGTAATTACTATGAAGCCCCCAAAGGGCCAATAAAACAATAGACACAAGATGGGTTTATTCTCTTTAACACAGGAGCTTGCAGTCGATTTGGGTACTGCCAATACGCTCGTCATCTACAATGGAAAAGTTGTTGTGGATGAACCCTCTATCATTGCTGTGGACATCCACTCCGGCAAGGTTGTGGCCATCGGTAATGAGGCCCGTAAGATGCAGGGTAAGACTCACCCCAACATCAAGACACTCCGCCCCCTGAAGGATGGTGTGATTGCCGACT
>JAGBYS010000146.1 GCA_017628675.1 Tidjanibacter sp. | reverse complement strand
GCCCTCAACATAGGTCTCGTTGAAGTCTACGAGCTCGATGATACACATCTCAGCAGCGTCACCTACGCGGAAACCGGTGTGAAGAATACGGGTGTAACCACCGGGACGGTCAGCGATCTTGGGAGCTACGGTGCGGAAGAGCTCTGCAGTAGCATATTTGTCTTTCAGGTAGCTGAAGACGATACGACGCTGGTGGGTGGTATCCTCTTTCGATTTGGTGATGATAGGCTCAACAAATTTCTTCAGAGCCTTAGCCTTGGCCACGGTGGTCTCGATACGCTTGTGGAGAATAAGGCTTGCAGCCATATTCGACATCAGTGCTTTGCGGTGCGAAGCCTGACGACCAAGGTGATTTACTTTTTTATTGTGTCTCATAAGTTAATGTTTCTGTTTTTGTGGGTTATTCCTTGTCCAACTTGTAGGGCGAAACATCCATACCGAAATGGAGGTTCAGGGATGCCAGAAGGTCGTCCAACTCGGTCAGCGACTTCTTACCGAAGTTACGGAACTTCAGAAGGTCGTTGCGGTTGTAGCGTACCAAGTCACCAATGGTGTCAACCTCGGCAGCCTTGAGGCAGTTGAGTGCCCTTACCGAAAGATCCTGATCCGAGAGTTTGGTCTTCAGGAGCTGACGCATATGAAGAACGCTCTCATCGAACTCCTCGGTGGGAGAAGTCTCCTCCATATTGATGGTGATCTTCTCGTCCGAGAAGAGCATCAGGTGGTGGATGAGGATCTTAGCGGCCTCTTTGAGGGCCTCCTTGGGATGAATCGAACCGTCGGTAGTAACCTCAATGTTGAGCTTGTCGTAGTCGGTCTTCTGCTCAACACGGTAGGGCTCTACCGAGTACATAACATTTACGATAGGGGTGTGAATCGAATCGATGGGAAGCAGACCAAACTCTGCATCGGCAGGACGGTTCTCCTCGGCGGGAACATAACCGCGGCCCTTGCCAATGGTCAAATCGATAGTGAGCTTCGTGTCGGGGGTGAGGTGGCAGATCACCAACTCGGGATTCAACACTTTGAAGTTAGTAAGGAAGTTGGAAATATAGCCTGCGGTGAGCTCGGTCTGACCGGCTACATTGATTGTAACCTTCTCCGACTCAGCGGTCTCAACGGTGCGAATGAAGCGCACCTTCTTGAGGTTCAGGACAATATTTATCATTCCTTCCATAACTCCGGGGATGGCGGCAAACTCGTGATCGACCCCGGCAATCTTTACGGTGGTGATTGCGTAGCCCTCAAGAGCGTTCAGCAACACCCTGCGCAAAGCATTACCTATGGTCATACCGAATCCGGGCTCCAAAGGACGGAACTCAAATTTTCCGAATGTGGAGGTGGACTCAAGCATAATCACCTTCTCGGGTTTCTGGAATGCTAAAACTGCCATAATTGTCTATCAATTATTTATGTTAAGTACTATTTCGAGTACAACTCGACGATGAGCTGCTCTTTGATGGTCTCGGGGATATCCTCGCGCTCGGGACGCTGCAGGAACTTACCACTCATAGTCTCCGAGTTCCACTCGAGCCAGCCGTACTGGTTGTTGCGACGACCTGCGAGGCTCTCGGTGATGGTCTCGAGGCTCTTCGATTTCTCGCGAACAGCTACTACATCACCAGCCTTCAGGCTGTACGAAGGAATGTTTACCACGCTACCATTAACGGTGATGTGGCGGTGCGAAACAAGCTGACGAGCAGCTGCACGGGTGGGGGCGATACCAAGACGGTATACCACATTGTCCAAGCGGCTCTCGAGGAGTTTCAGAAGGTTCTCACCGGTAATACCACCCATAGCGGCTGCTTTGTCAAAAGCGTTGTGGAACTGACGCTCCAACAAACCGTAGGTGTATTTTGCTTTCTGTTTCTCGTTCAGCTGGGTACCGTACTCCGAAACTTTTTTGCGCTTGCGGTTCAGACCGTGCTGACCAGCAGGATAGTTCTTCTTGTCGAGAACCTTGTCTGCACCAAAAATAGGCTCGCCAAACTTACGAGCAATTTTGCTTTTGGGACCTGTATATCTTGCCATTGTTATTCTTTGTTTTTCTTGTGTTGAAACTAAATGTCTACTCTCTCCTAAAGGGTCGAAGGATTATACGCGACGACGGTTAGGAGCGCGGCAGCCGTTGTGGGGCAGGGGAGTAACATCGATAATCTCGGTAACGGTGATACCTGCACCGTCGATAGTACGGATTGCCGACTCACGACCCTGGCCGGGGCCTTTCACATATACTTTCACTTTACGCAAGCCCAAGTCATATGCAACCTTTGCGCAGTCTGCTGCTGCAGTCTGTGCTGCGTAGGGAGTGTTCTTCTTCGAACCGCGGAAGCCCATCTTACCTGCCGAGCTCCAGCTGATAACCTCACCAACACCGTTGGTAATGGTAATAATCACATTGTTGAAAGTCGAGTGAACAAAAGCCATACCGACTGCGTCAACCTTAACAACGCGCTTCTTAACTGATACTGGTTTCTTTGCCATAACTCTCTACTTTAATTATTTAGTTGCTTTTTTCTTGTTTGCTACGGTCTTCTTCTTACCCTTGCGAGTACGAGCGTTGTTCTTGGTGCTCTGACCACGAACGGGAAGACCAAGACGGTGACGGATACCACGGTAGCAACCGATGTCCATCAGTCGTTTGATGTTGAGTTGTACGAGCGAACGGCACTCACCCTCTACTTTGATACCGCTCTCGGCGATAGCGCTACGGATTGCACCTACCTGCTCATCGGTCCAGTCATCAACTTTGGTGTTGTAGTCGATGCCGGCCATATCAAGAATCATTCGTGCAGTGCTGCGGCCGATACCGTAAATATAGGTCAAGCCGATCTCACCGCGTTTATTTTTAGGTAAATCTACACCTACTATTCGTGCCATAAATCTTCTTTCTCTTTTTAGTTAATTACTTTTGGCGCATTTTGAATTTAGGATTCTTCTTGCAAATTACATAAAGGTGGTTGCCACGCTTCACGATTTTGCAATCCTCGCTTCTTTTCTTAATTGA
This sequence comes from Tidjanibacter sp., assembly GCA_017628675.1. GTDB lineage: Bacteria > Bacteroidota > Bacteroidia > Bacteroidales > Rikenellaceae > Tidjanibacter. Next base: position 3,592 of record JAGBYS010000146.1, on the reverse strand, counting down.
TGCTCTAACTTTCATCTTGAAAAGTGTTTAATTGTGTTTGTTTTGTGTGGCATAATCTCCTTGGCCGAAAGGTTAACCAAAAGTAGCGACTGTCTACACTCTTCTCTTTTTTTCTTCTTACCGGAGCAGTGCAATGTCCTTGACATCCACCCTTCCTCTTTTCGAGCCTCGATGCGATGTCCTTGACACCCATCCGTCTCGTCTGCAGAACCCGTTGTAATGCCCTCGGCACTCAACCGATTCTCTCTTTGCGGACACCAACACAACCTTGTTGTCTTGTGTGTCACTCAGTGCAACACTCTGTACTCTTGACCCCTTTGTCGTCGGCGGGGAGGTTATTTGTAACGGAAAGAGATTCGGCCCTTAGTCAAGTCGTAGGGCGACATCTCTACCTTTACTTTGTCACCGGGAAGGATTTTGATGTAGTGCATCCTCATCTTTCCCGAAATGTGGGCGGTAATAACGTGGCCGTTGTCCAGCTCTACGCGAAACATTGCGTTGCTGAGCGCCTCCACGATGGTTCCGTCCTTTTCGATAGCAGCTTGCTTTGCCATAAGAGTTTTTTGTTTTGTTTTTGGTGTTTGGAAATTCCTTTTTTCTGTTTAGCGCGCAAAGATAGTAATTTTCTTTGTATTTCCAAATTATCAATCACTTACGCGCTTCCGTCTACGCTTTTGGTGGCTCCTGTGTCGCTCTCCTACCTAATCTCCGCCAGGGCTCTCTCGATGATACCGAAGTCGGTCAGCACATCCACCTCTCCGTTGCGTATTGCCACCGCATATTCGAAGTGGGCTGAGGGTTTGCGGTCTTTGGTCCTGACGGTCCAGCCGTCACGCTCGAAGACCACATTCTTCGACCCCATATTGATCATCGGTTCGATGCAGAGCACCATTCCCTCCTTCAGCAGGGGGCCGGTGCCGCGGCGACCGTAGTTGGGCACTTCGGGGGACTCGTGCATCTTGCGGCCAAGGCCGTGACCCACAAGTTCGCGTACCACTCCGTAGCCATAGTGTTCGGCGTGGGACTGCACAGCAGCCGAGATGTCACCCACGCGGTTGCCCGCAACTGCCATCTCTGCACCCTTCACAAGTGCCTCCTTGGTGACCCTCAGGAGCTGCTCCACCTCGGGAGCAATCTCGCCCACCGCAAAGGTGTAGGCCGAGTCGCCATAGAAGCCCTTGAGAATTGTGCCACAATCCACCGACACAATGTCGCCCTCCTTCAGGGCGTAGGAAGAAGGAATACCGTGGACTACATTCTCATTCACCGACACACAGAGTGTGTTGGGAAAGCCGCCGTAGCCCAGGAAGCCCGGAACTGCTCCGTGAGAACGGATGAACTCCTCGGCAATCCTATCCAGCTCCAGGGTTGTCACCCCGGGACGGATATGCTTGCCCACCTCGGCGAGCGTGGCGCTCACCAGAAGGTTATTCTCACGCAGCAGTTCGACCTCTTCCTGTGTTTTGAGATATATCATCTATATCCTCTTTTTTGTCTAAAAACTCTTACTTTCAAGTAAGCCTTAGGTTGAACGACTAGTAGCGACCTTTGATCCTACCGGTCTTCATCAGACCGTCGTAGTGACGAAGGAGCAGATAGCTCTCAACCTGTTTGAGAGTGTCAAGAACCACACCCACCAAGATCAGCAGCGAAGTACCTCCGAAGAAGAGCGCAAACTGACGGTTGATGCCCAACATCTCAGCAAAAGCGGGCAGAATAGCCACGATTGCCAGGAAGATCGAGCCGGGGAGGGTGATCCTTGTCATGACGGTATCGATGTACCTCATAGTCTCCTTACCGGGTTTAACGCCGGGAATGAAACCGCCATTACGCTTGAGGTCATCGGCCATCATCTGGGGGTTCACAATGATCGCAGTGTAGAAGTAAGTGAAGGCAAATACCAACAGTGCGAATGTGAAGTTATACCAGAAACCTGTGTAGTTGTTGAATGCAGCAGCAATACCTCGGGTTGCCTCCCACCTGCCGAAGAGCATAGGGATGAACATAAGTGCCTGTGCGAAGATGATAGGCATCACATTGGCAGCATTAACCTTCAGAGGAATGTACTGACGCACACCACCGTACTGCTTGTTACCAACAATACGCTTTGCATACTGCACGGGAATCTTACGGGTAGCCTGCACAAGTGCGATAGCTGCCATAAGAATGAAGTAGAGCAGTACGAACTCAACAACCAACATTACCCAACCACCGGTTGCAGCATTGGTCCTGGCGTCCAACTCAGCCAAAAGGGCGTGGGGCAGACGAGCCACGATACCCACCATAATGATCATGGAGATACCGTTACCAATACCTTTGTCGGTGATCTTCTCACCCAACCACATTACGAACATAGTACCGGCAATAAGTACTACCATTGCGGAGAAGATGAAGAAGGCGTTGTAGCCCATGACGAAAGCGCCAGAGGCCTGGGCGTGCAGGTTAGCAAGATAAGCGGGACCCTGCAAGCACAAAACTGCAATGGTCAGATATCTTGTAATCTGGTTCATTTTGCGGTGACCGCTCTCACCCTCGCGCTGCAACCTCTGGAAGTAGGGAACTACGATACCCAGAAGCTGAACGATAATCGAGGCCGAGATGTAGGGCATAACACCAAGCGCAAAGATCGACGCGTTCGAGAATGCACCACCGGAGAAGATATCCAGAAGGCCCATCAGACCGTCGGCAGTCTGGGCGCTGAGGGCGCTCAGTGCGTTGGGGTTGATACCGGGAATCACCACAAAACTTCCGAACCTATATATAAGAAGAAGGCCAAGAGTATAGAGAACCCTCTTCTTGAGCTCCTCAATCTTAGATATATTCTTAATGGTTTCGACAAGTTTCATCGCTTAACTTTGTTAACTGGTAATAAAATTAGAGTTTCTCAACTTTGCCACCCTTAGCCTCGATTGCTGCGATAGCGCTCTGGCTGAAAGCGTGTGCGGTTACATTGAGAGCCTTGGTGAGCTCACCTTTACCGAGGATTTTCACCCTGTTGTTCTTCGAAATGAAGCCAGCCTCGATGAGAGTCTCGATGTTGATGTCGGTGATGTTCTTGTTGGCTGCCAATGCCTCGAGAGTATCAAGGTTAATGGGTTTGTACTCAACGCGTTTGATGTTGGTGAAACCAAACTTGGGCATACGACGCTGCAAAGGCATCTGACCACCCTCGAAGCCCAGCTTGTGGCTGTAGCCCGAACGCGACTGTGCACCCTTGTGACCGCGTGTGGAGGTACCACCGTGGCCCGAACCCTGACCGCGACCAATCCTCTTCTCGTGGTGAGTCGAGCCTGCTGCGGGTTTAAGATTGCTTAAATTCATCGTTATTTTCTTTTTTTACTTTTTTATACTTCTGTGAACTACTCGTTAACGGCCTCAACCTTAACCAGATGTTTAACCTTGTTAATCATACCGAGGATGATGGCCGAATCCTCGTGCACTACAGTCTGGTTTACTTTGTGCAAACCGAGGGCATCGAGGTTGCTGCACTGGTTCTTAGTCTGACCAATGCGACTCTTTACCTGAGTGATTTTCAATTTTGCCATAATTTCTTCCTATTCGATTAGCCGTTAAATACTTTAGTCATAGAGAT
>JAGBYS010000145.1 GCA_017628675.1 Tidjanibacter sp. | reverse complement strand
GTGTGAAGGTACTTACGATTATCGCCGAGGTGCGCTACAATGGCAACTTCACCGATGGCAAAATCGACACCAGCAACCTGGCTGGCAGCATCGACACCAACCGCACAAGTTGGAATCTGAGCATTGGTCTGATGTTCTAACCTTGTGGCGTGGTGTGAAAAAAGCGAGATTTAACGACAAAATAAAACTATAACACAAAAGAAGAAAAAAGTTATGAAGAGAGTTATCTTGGTGGTGGCCGTTGCTATTATGGCAATCTCTACCTTAAATGCTCAGAGCCACGGTTGGTTCTGGATGGGTGCAAAGGCAGGTCTTACCTCCAATGCTACCGGTGTGACTATGGACGGCGAGAGCCTCCAGGGCGTTTATGATGGCGCTATGGGCTACAATGCTGGCCTTATGTTTCGTCTGAATGTGCCTCTGTCGATTATTTCCGTACACGTTCAGCCCGAGCTGATGTACAACTGGAAGAAGGGCGATCTGAAGAATCCCGAGACCGGCAAGGTTGAGTTCAAGGATGTTACCCTCAACGAGTTCAGCGTTCCCGTGCTGGCAGGTGTGGGTCTGGATCTGGGCCTTTTCAATGCTCGTGTTCAGGCAGGTCCCGTTATTAAGTTCAATGCCAACACTCCCGTCGCAGGTGAGAATGCAGCCCCCATCAACTGGCAGGATGTAAGCTACACTTGGGCAGCAGGTGCAGGTATCGACCTGTTCAACTTCCTTATGGTGGACTTCCGCTACCTGGGTGGTTGGAACGAGGGTATGGAGCCCAAGTCGTTTGGCGATTTGTTCAACTTCGACAACATCAACAAAGAGACCGACACTTGGTATGTGTCGCTTGGTGTGATGTTCTAGGGATTTCGATCGGCGAGATTTATAAATGACAGAGAAGATTATATCGATTGACGGTATAGAGCTTCTCGACTTCTATGGGGTCGCAAATTCTCATTTCAACAGGATTTGCGACCTTTTTCCTAAGCTCAAACTCGTGGCGCGCGGAAATGCCATTAAGGCCATCGGCAACGAGGAGGAGATAGGACGATTGGAGGAGAGAATGGAGGCTCTGGAGCTGTACTATACAAAGTATGGCCACATCTCTGTGAGCGTCATCAATCAGATTTTCCAGGGTGGCTTGCCCCACTCGGAGAGTGCTCCTCAGGATGCGGATGTGATTGTCTATGGCAACAACGGATTAATCGTCAAGGCACGCACTAAAAACCAGCAGAAGCTCGTTGAACTCTATAGGAACAACGATCTACTGTTTGCGGTGGGCCCTGCGGGAAGTGGTAAGACCTACACGGCAATCGCTCTGGCGGTGGGTGCGCTCAAAAACCGCGAAGTGAAGCGCATTATCCTCACCCGCCCCGCAGTGGAGGCTGGCGAGAGGCTCGGCTTTCTGCCCGGCGACCTGAAGGAGAAACTCGACCCCTATCTGCAACCTCTCTACGACGCACTGAACGATATGATTCCTCCTGCCAAGTTGCAGAAGTTTATGGAGGAGGGTGTTGTGCAGATTGCGCCTCTGGCCTATATGAGGGGCCGCACGCTCGATAATGCGTTTGTGATTCTCGACGAGGCGCAGAATACCACGCTGCCACAGATCAAGATGTTCCTCACGCGTATGGGCCGCAATGCCAAGTTCATCGTGACGGGCGACCTGACCCAGATTGACCTTCCGAAGAAGAGCGATTCGGGTCTGGAGAGGGCGGTTGGTATGCTCCGCAATATTGATGGCATAGGAGTTGTCGAGTTCGACAATAAGGATATCATTCGCCACTCGCTCGTGAGCCGCATTGTGTGTGCTTTCGAGGGCAAGGAGGCCGTGGAGGAGGCGAGTGCTACGGATAAGGAGAAATAGAAATTTTACATATAC
>JAGBYS010000144.1 GCA_017628675.1 Tidjanibacter sp. | reverse complement strand
GATTCTTGACGGTGTGAGCATCGAAGCGGCGGTGGAGGAGATTGGTGGAGAGAGTGGCAGCAGCAAATGGGAGGCTATGCTCTCCGAGGCAAAGGCCGAGGGCGACTCGCTCGGAGCCATCGTAGGCTGCCGTGTGGAGGGCGCAGGCGTGGGCCTTGGCGAGCCCTTCTTCGACTCCGTGGAGAGCCTCATATCCCACCTACTGTTCGCAATCCCCGGCGGTAGGGGCGTGGAGTTTGGCGACGGCTTTTCTGCGGCCCGTATGCGTGGCTCGGAGCATAACGACCCAATAATGAGTCCCGACGGCACCACCTCACGCAATGGTGCAGGGGGCATCAACGGCGGCATCACCAACGGCAACCCCATAACGCTCCGTGTGGCCTTCAAGCCCACCTCGAGCATCGCACGAGAGCAGCAGACGCTCAACACCGCCACAGGCCAAGTGGAGCCCCTTGCGATTGGCGGCCGTCACGATGTCTGCATCGCCCTGCGTGGCGCAGTGGTTGTGGAGGCAGTGGTGGCAATCGCCCTCGCAAACCTAAAATAACTATCAGCCACAAGCCAAACTATTATAAGCCAAAAACTCGCGGGTATTAAATTAATACCCGTGAGTTTTTTTGTGTAGGCATAGTCCTCACTTACTTTCAACTCTCAACTCCATTGAATCTGAGCACAGACAAAAAAAGAAGGTGTCCGATTTCTCGGACACCTTCGTTATCTCAAAGAGGTAATCTACAATTAGATCATAATACCAGGCTCGCCACCCTCGCCCTCTTCGGTTGCACCCTCCTCCTCAGCGGTGAAGACGGGGGTCTTCAAGCACTGGAAGTAGTTGCCGTTACCGTCGGTCCAGGTTACGTAGATGTGAGTAGTGGTCGATACATAAGCCTCCCATACCTCAACGGTGATAGGCTCTGCACCCTCAACAACCTGCGAATACCACTCGCTGGTACCTACATTGGTAACCATATACTGCATAAGGTTCCAGGGCGAGCTATAGGTGTTCTCATAGTCCTCGTCCATATAGCGGTACCAGTATTTAGCGGTGCCAGCCTTAGGAGTAACGGTGTAGGTGTAGTCTGCATACTTCATACCGTACATCTCATAGATGTCTTTCTCACCAATAGTTACAGTGGGAACCATCTCTGCCCAGAGAGCCTCGTCGTCGAAGATGAGGTTACCTTCGAGCTCGGGAGTGTAGGTCTTACCAACGCCGGTCGAAGTCTCGCCCTTAGCGTCGATTGCAAGGATTACGAAGTTGTACTCAGCACCTACAGTAAGACCGGTGATGTGGATGTAGCCGTTCTCATCGAGATCCTTAGCGGGATCAACGAACTTGGGACCATAGTATGCGTTGGGAACAGTAGCGATGTACTGAGCAGCGTTATCGTAGTTACCACCGTAGGTGTTATTCCACGAGAACTCGTTGCTGATGTTTGCATAACGATACTGAACGATGTCGCTGGTGTTGCCGGTAACGCTAACCTTAACCCAAAGCTCCGAACCAGTCTCGCTCAGTTTGAACTCGTCGATGGCAATCTTCATAGTCTCGCTGAACTGGAATACCTTGGTGGTGAATTTCTGTTTAACAAGAGCACCATACTTACCGTTTGCGTCGATCGAGTAAGCCACGAGCCAACGCGAAGTACCCTGAGTCAGACCGCTGTTGGTGATCGAGAAGGTCTCGTCGATCTTGATATAACCCTCCGATACCGACTCGAAGAGAAGCTCATCGTCGCCCTCGAATGCAGCGTAAGCATCCTCGTTGTACCAGTTGTAGAAGGTCATCTTGGCGCCAGTAGCGTCAACATTAACCTTGATCGAATCGTAGCCGGTAGCACCCTCGGTGAAGACGGGATTTACGCTACCACCAGCAACAGCGTTGCTAGTCTTGAAGGTGAACACCTTAACATTCTCTTTCAGAGTCTCGCCCTCAATGGTGGGAGCAATAACCAGGTTGTAGAGAGTACCGGGCTGAGCAACCTCATCCGAGTAGCCGCCAGTGGTACCGAACTCGAAGAGCGAACCCTCGAAGGTCTCGTAGGTACCCTCGTAGCCGAAGGGCTCACCCCAATCAGCTGCCATGTTCCACTCATCCTCCCAGCTGTACTCAGCCTTCATCAGCATATAACGGTAGCCGTCGTAGCCGCTGATGTTAACCTTGATCTGTACATCGAATGCGCTGGCCGAAACCTCCTCAACCGAGAGAGTCGAGTTTACATACTCGAAGGTAACGATCTCGTCGGGGTTGATCTGGGTACCCATACCCATGCTGGTGTAAGGAGTAGCGAAGATGATGTAGCGACCGCCGGGCTCGAAAGGAATAGTCTCACCCGAGAAGCTATCCTCGAAGAAGCCATCCAGAGCAAATGCGTTCACACCGGCATCGTAGATGTTAGCATAAGCGTAGGGGTAGTTGCCATACCAACCCTGTGCGAGCTCAGCAGCAAGCTGCTCCATAGTGTACTCGCCTTTGGGGAAGATACCAGCGATCAGGGGCTGGGGCTGCTCTACCAACTCGCCACTGTACCAGTCCTCTACCATAGTAACCATCTGGTTGTCGAAGAGAATAGCGTCGGTCTCCTCGTAGATAGGATCCCAGTTCTCGTCGTAACCGGTCATAACGGTAGCAACGCCAAGCGAAATGTAAACACCTTTCTCAACCGAAACATTGAGTTTGCCAATGATAGCCTGGTTGTCGGCAGTGATACCGAGAACCTTGATAGCGCCCGAAAGATCAGCTTTACCACCGTCGATATCAGCCTGTGCGGGAGCTACAACGTTGAGTTTGCCACCATTGATCGAAGCTTTCCAACCCTCGGGTTTAGCAATGATGGTGAGGTCTTTGATGCCCGAAACTTTCATCCTTACAGCGAGCTCCTGCTCTGCATTGAGGAACACCTTGTTGCCATCAACCTCAAAGTTGAAGGGGGTGGGCAGAGTTACAGTGAACTCCTGGCCGCCGTTGAGAACGAAGGTGATCGACTCGTCAGTAGCAATAACGCTCTGGAAAAGACCAGCATCGCCACCGCCACCAAGCTGAATCCAAGTCTTACCACCGTCGAACGATACCTCGTTGAAACCAGCGTCGTTTACGCGAACCTGGGGAGCATCGTGACCAGCGGGAATCTGGGGAACAACAGTTGCGTGGTGAACAGCATAGCCGTTACCGTTCTCGTCAACGAGTTTGGTAGCTACACCGTCAACAATCTGTGCCCAGTAGTAAACACCATTCTCTTTAACAGTGGTGAGCAAACCGTTGTTGTTCTCCTGATACTCGGGATAAACGGTTACGGTCTGGCCGTCAGCAAGGGTCAGAATCCACTCGCCGTTTGCGTTCTTCTCAGCCGAAGCAATAACGATTTTGTCCTCAACAGCCTCGATTGCGTCGTTTACCTTTGCAATCTCGTCTGCGATAAGGGCCTTCAGAGCGTTAACCTCGTTGCCAAGTTTAATCTCCAGAGCCTCTACGCGTGCGTTAAGGTCAGCAATGCTCTCAGTGTTGGCGTTGATGCTATCGCGGAGCTCGGTATCGTCGTAGCACGATACGGTAAGAGTTGCGAAACCAACAACTGCAACCATTGCCAAAGATTTCAGATTACGGAAAAATCTTTTCATACAATTAGTTTTTGGTTAATAAAAAAAGTGAATTAGTTGTTTTTCAGTCTTTTAGAGCTTTTGCACCAAAGTCGCTCGCCTTTCGGTCCACTTTTTAGCGCATCTACTCAACCACAAATATAACTTTTTTATCCGTAATAAAACAAAAAAAGGGCGACTTTTTTTTCTAAGTCGCCCCTTTTTCCCTATTTCGTTACACTATTTTCCGCTTGCTTTGGGGTGCGAAGAGAATTTGCCGTAGTCGAGGCTAATCCTCACGCCATCGCCGCTAACCTCACCGAAGCGTACGCTCCTGTGGCCATACTCAGCCTCGGGAAGCTCCGATGCGGGAACATAGCCCACCTTGCGCATTGTGGAGTTGATAACGCTCTGACGCAGGCTCTTCATTGCAGCACCAGCGGGTTTGTAATCGTTGGGATAGTAGTAGCCCAGATCACGGAACTCGCCATCGGCAAAGATGAGGTGCGAAAGCTCACCATAGATGGGCTCATCTGCCGAACCACCAATGGGAATACAGAGTGCGATCTCACCGTGGGTGGCCTCATTCTCGGTCTTCAAACCGTAGGTCTTGAGCGAGTACTCCAGACAGAAGTTCTCCCAAGCAGGAAGGATATCCTTGAAGCGGAGTTTGTTCTTATTGCCAAGATCCTTGAAGTTCAAAGCAGGATCGTCGCTCACAAGGTAGTAGAGCTGCATAGCATCCTGACCCATCTCGAAGAGGAAGTAGGGAATACCGCTGGCGGTGTGCTGACCGGTAAGGCTTGCAACGGGGTTGGGACCACCCTGCAAAGCCTCGGTCTTGGTGCTGGCGAATCTCACCTCACCCAGAACACCGTTCCAGTCCTCTGCAACATAAGCCACAGTGTAGGTAGTGTTGGGATCGAGAATGTCGGTCCATTTATCCTTGCCGGTAGGCTCGGTCCACCAGTGGTTAGCCGAGTAGGCACCCATCTCCGAATCGCCATCCGAGTAGAGGAAGGACAAAAGCTCCTCGCGGCTCGACTCCTGGGTGGGGATATCCATACCATCGCCACCACCGAAGCCCTCGATGTACTGGAAGTGAATCTTGGCGGTCTTGGTGAAGTCGTAGGTGAACTCGATGTGTACCTGCTGAACGCCGGTGTGAGTCAGATTGAGAACTGCATTCTCCTTGCTGGCTGCGGGGTTGTTCTTCTCGATGGGTTTGGTCTTGATAACATCGGTGAACTGCAGGGGAGCAAGCTGTTTATACTGGTTCATTGCGGTCCAAACAATCACATACTCGGTGTCGGGCTCGCAAGAAACCCAAGGCTCACTCATCTCTATACCCGAACCAAGAAGCTCGTCGGTCTGGCGGTTGTAGAGGTAGTTGGTATTACCAAAGCCCCAACCGTCCTGATAGATGAACTCTGCCTGTGCGGCCTGTGCAGTAGCGTCGAGATTCTTCAGATCCTCGGCCTGATCTTTGGGCATAACCTTCATAACGGCTGCCGAGCAGTTCCTACCAAGCTCAACATCGAGCCAGAACACAGTTGCACCAATATAATCGGGATTAACGCTAATCTTCGAATAGGCATCTGCACTCTCCTCGGGACGCTCCATGAGGGTAAATACCTCGCTCTGGAACTCCTGAGCGGGGGTAAAGTTCTTATCCAAACCAATAGCAGTTGCCATCAGAGGCACCTCTGCCGAAGCGGTCAGACCGAAGTCGATGTAGTACCTGTGTGCCTCCAAATCCTCGCGCGAGGTGGGGTCATACACAGCATTACGCATAAAGTCGATATACATCTTGTCGCCATAAGCCTCGATGTAGGGAGTGAGATCCTCCTCGTTCGATACCCACTGGTAGAAGAACTTGCAATCGTCATTGGGGAGGTAGGTCACCTGCATTGCAGTGTAGCTGGTGATGATGTCCATACCCACCTCGGGGGTGCCGATGAGCTCCTTGTAGGGGGTGCGAACATAGCAGAGAGTCAGGTCGCCCTGGTCGGTACCCTCCGAGTCGAAGCAACCAACTGCTGCAATCACATACTCGCAGTCGGGCACAACCTTAGCCTGTGCATAGGGGCTGTTCATCCAGTCGAACTCGTGGCTCAGGTAGTCCTCCATAGTGGAGGCCGAGAAGGTGTATGCACCAGCACCCGACGAATCGAAGATGAAGCCGCGAATCATCGACTCAACAGCGTCAGCAGAGAGCTGTTTGTTCATATCCATACCCCCCTGGCGAGCGTTCTCATAGAGCGAGTTGTAGAGGCGGCACAGGGGGTAAACATCCAGACGATAGGACTGAACATTGGCACCGGGGCGCACCTGGAACTTGAAGTTGTTGGTATCCTTGCCGGTGATCTCGATGGTCACACCGTCCATACCACCCTCTGCATTGTCTGCCACATAGTCTACGGGCGAGAACACATCGGGGCGATAGATGGGCTCGGGAATGATGAGGCCTGCAGGAGCAGTCGAACCGTTGCTCTGCGAGATAAGAAGCTCGGAGCTCAGCTCGGCAACAGTGAAGAGCACCCTACCATTACGGCTGCTACCGCTATTGTTTGCGGCAACCGAAACGGTGATAGTAGCAGGACCTGCCTCGCCGCTCAGCTGGCTGAGGGTAATCCACTCTGCACCCGAGGTAATCTCGGCACTCCAGTCCAGAGTAGCGTTCAGCTCCACAGTCTGGCTGCCAGCGGTACCCGCAAACGAGAGGCTCTCGGGCGACACGCTCAACTCGGCAGGAGCAGCAGGCTCCTCACACGAGTACATCATCACAGCAGCGGCTGCTACGGCAATGAAAGAAAGAAATTTTCTCATAATTTTTGTTTGGTTTGTTGTTTAGTTTAGATATAGTTACTTCTTTTTCGTGGTTATTCGGCCAAATATTTGTAGTCCACACTCTCACCCAGAGCAGCCACAGCCACATTGTTCACATAGCCGTCGGGGGTGATTGCCAGAGCCACAATGGTCATATCCTCCAACTTCCACTCCTCGGGGAGGGTGTAGGTGTAGCTCTTGGAGCCCTCCGACTCGGCCTCGAGTGTGCCGAGCGAGTCGCCCTTATAGCTATTGTTCACAAGGGCCCTTACCACGTGGAGGTGGTTGTAGTCCTGGTGAGTGATGGAGCCGTCCTTCTGGGGAGCCACAATGTTATCCTCCACAAGGAACACGCTCACTGCATATTTGCCCGCCAGCTCGGCAAACAGATCTACGGTGATATTAAGACTCCTGCCGCTGAGCGTGCTGGAGAGTTTTACATCACACTGCGCGGGGAACTCATCGATGGAGCGGTTGAAGCTGGGCAAGATGTCGCCCACATTATCCGACAGGCTGCCCGAATCCCTCAGGTCAGTCACAAACATAGGATAGCCATAGTTGCCAAAATCGCTCATAATCCTCGACGAGAGCTCAATACCCATAGGGTCGTCGCCCTGAGTATTATCGTGCAAGGCCAGCATATGGGTGATGCTCTTCCACTCCTTCTTCTGCACATAGAAGTTGAGTTTGGTCATACCATCGGGGCAGAACGAGCACCAAGTGCCGGTCAAATCCATAACGCAGAGGTGGCGCTCAAAGCGGCTCTCGTGGGGGCCTACGGGCTCCGTAGCGGTGATCTTCACCTGGTTGGAGCTCTGGTCGCGGTAGATAGCCTGGAAGATATACTCACCCGCCTCGGTGGTCTTAAACTCCGAGCCCGAGAAGCCCATATCGGGGTGGCTTGTCAGGTAGATCTGCGCCTCGGCGCTCACCACCGACGCACCATAGAGCACCTGGAAGGTGACACTCTGCTGGCCGTCGGCCACAATCGTGAGTGCGCTTGCCTCCAGGGTTACGCTCACGCTATCGTCCTCCACACCGTGGCACGAAGCAAAGCCCACTGCCACTGCCATAAGGAGTGCAATTTTCTTGAAAAGTTTCATCTCTATTCTTTTTTCTCTTTTTAGTATATTCTGCACCGGAGAATTAGTTGAGCTCGTAATCCACACTCTGGCCCAACTTACACTCGGCCGAGTTGTTCACAACATAGGTCGAGCCACCATCGTAGCTCACCAGAGCGGCCACGATGATCCTCATATTCTCCATATTGCAACCCTCGGGGATGGTCACACTGCGCTCGGCACTAACCTCAACGCCCACCTGCACAGGCACACCCTCATTCAGAGCGTCGCCATAGACATTATCGGACGAGGTGGCACGCAACACATTGTTGTGCTCATACATACCGCTGTGGCCCTCCTGCACATCCATAACCTTATCCTCCACAAGGAAGATCTGGAAGCGATGCACGGCGGGGGTGTTGGAGGTCACACCGACCTTTACCTTCACCTTATTGGGGGTACCACCCACAATCTCGGAAGACTGGATGGCCACACCACAAGTTGCGGGGTACTCCTGCTCCACGAGCGAGAGGATATCCAGAATCTCGCCATAACCCGACACGGTAATGTAGTTGTCGTTGATAATCTGGTTGGCATTGAACTGGGGCAGACCCTGACGCTTAATCTGCTTATAGTAGGCAGCCGTCATAGGGTGAGTCATCTCGTCGATGTTGTTGAAGTTCTGGTGCAGCGACACAACCGACAACTTGCCGGGCTGTGCGGCCTGAATAGCCTTCAGGTTGGTGCTCAGCGTGGGGCAGTTCACACAGCCTGTGGAGGTGTACTGGAAGCCCAAGATGTTCTGTGCGTAGGACTCCGTCTGGCCACCGGCACTTGCAGGGTTCACGGTCACAGCAACAAAGTTATCTGTCTCGTACTTACCTGCATAGTAGTACTCCGCACGGAAGGTGTAGGTGGCGGGCACAACGCTCGAGAAGGTGTTCACACCGTAGGGCATATAGGTATCCTTGCCCTCATAGGTGCGGATGAGCTGGAGGGTCTTAGCCTCGCTCACATCCTCCTGGCCAAACATCACGGTGAAGGTCACCAGGTCGTTGCCATCGGCCGCAATCTCCCTCTTGTCGGCAAAGATGCGCAGAGTACCCTCGGGCACCTCGGTCTTGGGGTCGGTGGGCTCGGGAATCTCCTCGTCGCTCTGACCGTGGCACGAGCCCATCAGCAGCGTAGCGGCACCAAAGGCCACCATTGCAAAATATTTCGAGATAATTTTCATTTTCGCTTTTATCTTCTTCTTTGGCTCCTACTTACTAGTTGAGAATATAGTCTGCAGTCTGGCCAAAAGCACAAGCGTTGGCGTTGTCAATCTGCTGTTTGCCGTGGGCATTGCTGTGGGCAAAGACAACAACCTTGTAGTTGTCGGGGCTGAAGCTGACACCCTTGAAGGCGTTAACCTTCACGGTGAAGGTCGTGGTGAACTCCTCGCCGGACTTGAGGCTAACCTTGGTATCGGGCGACATCTTCACAAAGTTATTCGACACAGCGGCTACAACATCGTGGTAGATCGACTCGGTACCACCCTTGCTGGGCTGATTGTCGGCCAAGATTGCATAGCCGAGGTCGAACTCACCATCCTTGTCGGCCATAACCGAAGCGGTGATGGTTGCGTTGCCAATGCCATCAATCTTTGCCTCCGAGATCTTCACACCGCAAGTTGCGGGTGCCGACATCAGCTGACCCTCGACGAGCGAGTTGAGAATACTCTCGGTGCGCTGACCGTTGCCGAAGCTCATATCGTAAACTGCGTAGGGATAGCCACTACCACCGTGATTAACAAGCACATAGGTGCCAAGGTCATATTTCTGGGGATTCTCCCAGGGCAGAGCATAGTCGTCCTGTGCGTGGCAAGCCATCACGATGACATTCTCGCCGTTCTCGCCGGCACGCAGTTTGCCAAGGCCCTCGGTCATCTGGGGGCAGTAGCCACACCATGTTGCGGTGAGCTGATATACGCACACCTTCTGGAGGAACTTCTCATATTTGCTACGGTTCTGGATGGTCACCTTCACGGTGTTTGCGGTCCTCTCGCCACGAACGGTTGCGTAGAACTCATACTCGCCATTCTTGATCGAGCTGAAGGTTTTGGTCTTCCTCTCCAGGCGTTTGCCATTGTTGGCAATCACAAAGTAGGTCTTGCTCAGAAGGTCGCTATCCGAGCCATCCTCATTCACCAGGCCATCGTTGCCGTCCTTGTCGAGAATCGTGAAGGGTACAAAGTCAACGCCATCGGCCTCAACCGTGGTCTTATCCACATCGATTGTGTATGCGTCGGATACGGGGTCGCCACCGGGGTTGGGCTCGGGGTCGGGAGTGGGTTCGGGGGTGTCGCAGCTAACGGCTGCAAGTGCAATAAATGCGGCTGATAAAAATTTATAAAATTTCATAGTCGTATATTATTAATGGTATCAATTAGACTAAAATGATGTCGAAATGGTGATATTTCCACCCGTATAGGCGGGCATCAGGCGGCACACACCACCCGAGCAAACCATACCCGCACGGTTGCGGCCATAGCTGAAGGCGGCGCGGGTGCGACCTGCCGTGTAGCTGAAGCCAAAGTTGTAGTAGTGAATCTTGGTGTCGCCGTGGTTGAACATATCGCTCGCAAAGATGCTCCACGAGGGTGCGAAGTTCACCTCAAAGAGGCCGGCCATCCAATCTTTCTGATCCTCGAAGGTGGTCAGGTAGGCCAACTCCATACGGGTCGAGAAGGTGGGGGTGTACTTATACAAGAGGTCGGCAACAACCATATTGGAGAGCCAGGTGCCCTTACCTACACCGTGGGAGTGGTTATACTCCTGCATCGAGTAGAGAAGCTGCATCTTGAACTTGCGCGAAAGGTACTTCTCCACGCCCACATTCACATTCCTCCACAGAAGGGTCTTGGGCACAAACGAGCCCTCCTCCTTGAGGTTATAGTAGGTCGAGAAGTTCAGATTGACCTTCATACCCCTCTTGCCACCGAGCGCCGAGCCACGACGGAAGTTGTAATAGACATCAACCTGACCGCCAATCTCGCCACTGTTGATGTGGCCCGAGGTTGTACCGGGCTGAGGAATGTAGGGGTTAAGGTTGGTGATCGCATAGGAGTACTGCGCACACATCGCGGGGATGTAGTTGAGCGAGTTGTTGAGCTCCGAGGAGCCGTAGGACACCTTCGAGTCCATCCACTCCATCCTGCGAGCCGTAACATTCACACCCAGACCGCCGCCACTGTAGGACATCTCGAGCAGTTGGGCATTGCCATTTTTGATAAGGTTGGCCTTGCCGTCGATGAGGATGTTGGGGTTGGAGTAGATCTTGCTACCTGCGTCCACATACTCTGCCTTCACGAGGAAGCCACCACGGCCCGCATTGAGGCGTGCCGAGTAGCCCATAGTCGAGGCACTACCGCCGAGCTCCTCAATAATGGGGCTCACGGGCTCAAAGCGGTTCAACAGCGAACCCTCCAGCGAGAGGGTCGTGCCCTCCATACCCAGAAGGCTTGCCAGCGACAGCGAGCCGTCAAGGCCCCTCACCTGGGTCTCGGGAGCGGCCTCCATACCAAGGCGGGGTGCGCCCCAGAGTGCCTTCAGAGCCACGATGTCTTTGTAGTGGTAGGTGATCCTTGCACCGAGCATAGCGGTGTTCATACCGAGGGTGCGGTCCTCGTAGGTGCGGAACAGCAGACCGCTACCAAACTGGTCGTAGTAGGTACCGGCCGTTACGCCGAAGTCACCATCGCTCCAAGCCAGATAGTAGTTGGTCAGGCGTGCGCCCTCGAGGTTTGTGGGGTAACCCACCAGCGCGGGCTGGTAGGCCTCCATCTGCAAACCTGCCGAGAAGTTGCCCAGGTAGTAGTCGGCCTTCAGGTAGTTATTCGTACCGAAGTTACCCTCGGGCCTCTGTGCGTTGGTCACATCGTCCTCGGCATAGATGATGCTGTTGCTCTCGAAGGAGCCTACAAAATATCCCTTCTCCTGGTCAGCCTGTGCCCACATCGAAGTGGTGGCCACAAAGGCGAGAAGGAGTGTCGAAAGTGTGCGTTTCATTCCTGTGTGTCAGTAGTTGCTTAACTTCTTGATTATTCTTCGTTGGGGATCCGTAAGAGCAGAATTATTTGAGGCCCTTGATAACCTTGAAGAGCTCGTTCTCACCACCCTGGGTGTAGCCGGTGTGGGAGTAGACAATCTTACCGTTCTTGTCCACAACATATACCTGGGGGGTGTACTGAACATTCATAGCGCGTTTGAAGTCGCCGTTCTTGTCGTAGAGCAGGGTGAAGTCGCCCCAGCCATGACCCTCAGCGAGTGCGCGAGCCTGTGCGGTGAAGCGCGAGTCGTCGGTCGAAACGGCCACTACACGGAAGTCTGCAACATCGAGCCAGTCGGGCAGTACCTCATTGATGGCGTCGAGCTCCTGGATGCAGGGTTTGCAGGTAACGGCCCAGAAGGAGATGATCATAGGGGTCTTGCCGTCAACAAGCGACGAGGTGTTCACCACCTTACCCTTGCCGTTCTCAACCTTTACCGAGGGAATCTGTGCCATTGCGCCCGAAGCGAGCAGAAGCATCATTGCTGCAAAAATCAATTTTTTCATAGTTCAAAAAATTTTAAGTTAATGTTTATTTGTTTGTTCTTTTTTCGTACTGTTTCTCGGCCTGTTTTTCGCTCGGCCCCGATACCATCAAGGCGACCACAGAAAAAACACATACCAATATCGCCACAAAAATATACTTTTTTTCCATTCCTCAAAAAAAATATCTTTATAAAGATATACAATTTACACTTTTTCCTCACAATGTCACATTTTGCCATTCTCGCAACATCCTCTTCGGGGCCCTTTCCCCCACTCCAAAAGGGACTCAAAAGCGGGCAAAAAACCGCCCAAAAACATTGACGCATATTGTCAAAGATAACGGCTCGAAAACCGCCATTT
>JAGBYS010000143.1 GCA_017628675.1 Tidjanibacter sp. | reverse complement strand
GTTGAAAGTTGAAAGTTGAAAGTTGAGAAGTATTGGCCTGACACAAAAAAAGGTGCGCACCGCGTGGTACGCACCCATAATTGTCAAATTTCAATTATCAATTCTTTGCGGGCTGGTGTTTGTAGCGGAAGAGGATTGCGAAGAGGATCGCTACCACCAGAGCGTAGGCTGCGAAGATGTACCAAGCCTGGCTCCAACCTGCGGGCTGCTCAGCCACGGGGAGCGAGTAGACACACTTGTTGACGATAGCCTGAGCCGAGAGGGTACCGATGGTGGCACCAAAGCCGTTGGTCATCATCATAAACAGACCCTGTGCGCTCGAGCGAATCTCGGGTTTGGTCTCCTGGTCCACATAGAGCGAGCCGCTCACATTGAAGAAGTCGAAGGCCACACCGTAGACAATCATCGAGAGGATGAAGAGCCATACGCCACTACCGGGGTTGCCGGCGCCGAAGAAGCCAAAGCGGAATACCCAAGCCATCATCGCAATGAGCATAACCTTCTTGATGCCGAACTTACGCAAGCAGAAGGGAATCAGCAGAATACAGAGGGTTTCGCTCACCTGCGAGAGGGAGATGAGGGCGTTGGCGTGGTTTGCACCAAAGGTGTCTGCAAACTCTGCAATACCCTTGAAGCTGGTGATGAAGGGGTTGGCAAAGCCGTTGGTAATCTGCAACGACACACCAAGGAGCATCGAGAAGATGAAGAAGATAGCCATCTTCCTCTCCTTGAAGAGCGAGAAAGCCCTCAGGCCCAGAGTGTCCACCAGCGACTTCTTCTCCACCTGTTTGTTCACCTTGCAGGCGGGCAGGGTGAGAGCGTAGATGCAGAGCACAAGGCTCAGTGCGCCCGAGAAGACGAGCTGTTTGGCGCTCTCCATAAAGCCCAGACCGTCAGTGAGAAGCATTGCACAGATGAAGCCAATGGTGCCGAATACGCGGATGGGAGGGAAGGCCTTGACGGTGTCCAGACCTGCTCCGTTGAGTGCCGAGTAGGCCACCGAGTTGGATAGTGCCAGAGTGGGCATAAAGAATGCCACGCTGAGCGAGTAGAGGCTAAAGAGGGTGCCAAAGGCGGGGGCGTCGGTCGACAGGCCATACATACCTGCTGCAAGCATCAGCGCACCTGCCAGACCGTGGCAAAGGCTCAGCACTTTCTGTGCGGGAATCCAGCGGTCGGCAACGATACCAACGAGGGTGGGCATAAAGATGGAAACCACGCCCTGAATGGCGTAGAACCAACCGATGTTCTCGGCCATACCCACAGTCACCAGGTAGGAACCCATACTTGTGAGGTAGGCTCCCCATACGGCGAACTGCAGGAAGTTCATAATAATCAATCTGATTTTCAGACTTGTAGAGTTCATAATCTCTCAGAATTTTATATGGTTTATGTTAATTTTGTGCCAAAGTCTATCCGCAAATATACAAAAAACCCTTATATTTGTATTCAGACAAAAGAAGTTTTTGAGCAATGAGGAGATTTTTGGTCATAGTTGCACTGCTGCTTGGAGCGATAGGTTTTGCACCCCGAGGCTTCGCATCGAAAGTCTATACACCCAGGACGGTGCCCAATGTGCAGGTGGAGGATTACCGCCATTTTGTCACCAATCCCGACGGCATCCTCTCCGAGGGGGCTGTCTATAGTATTGACACTATGCTCCTCAGGCTCAAGCAGCAACGCATAGCCGAGGTGGCGGTGGTGGCCGTTGAGTCCATAGGCTTTGCCGAGCCCAGGGAGTTTGCTACCGAACTGTTCCGCTATTGGGGCATAGGCGAGAAGGGACGCGACAATGGTCTGCTGGTGCTGTTGGTCCTTGGTCAGGGAGCAATAGAAATAGAGGTGGGCTATGGCCTGGAGGGCACTCTCACCGACGCTCTGTGTAAGCGCATCATTGAGCGAGCGATGATTCCCCACTTCAAGCAGAGCAACTTCGACGAGGGTATGCTGAAGGGCGTTGGAAGCATTGGCTCGATACTCTCAACGAGCGAGATTCCTGCCGACCTTGCGCCAAGTGCGAGTGAGGGCGACGAAGATGTTGTCGGCGTGTGCATAGCCCTGGGAACATTCCTCCTCTTCATCCTGATGATTGTGGTGCTCCTGAGGCTCAATAGTCGCTGCCCCAAGTGCAAGAAGCAGGGCCTTAGACGCTCCCCCGAGCGCATAGAGATAGAGAAAAATGCCTACCAAACAGTCTACAAGGTGGCCTGGAAGTGCCCCTATTGCGGCCATACCCTGTGGCGCAAGGAGGCCGACAATAACTCCAGCCGTGGCGGAGGTGGCGGCCCGATAATTATGGGTGGCGGCGGCTTTGGCCGTGGCGGAGGCGGCTTTGGTGGCGGCTTCGGCGGAGGATTTAGCGGCGGAGGCGGAGCAGGAGGGCGATTCTAAAGTTAGTGTCCCCCCAGCACGGAGGTGCAAAGAGAAACGAGAGAAATAATCAAGTAGAACTTAAATAGAAAAGGAAAGAAAATTATGACTGAAGAGAGATCTTTGATTGACAGGATTGAGGTCTTGCCACAGGTTAGGCGCAAGCAGAAGATTGCTTGGTGGTTGATGCTTGTGGGCGTGATTTTGGGAAGTATCCTGAGAGTGCATTTTGTGGAGGCGTTGGCTACCCTCGTGACATTTCTTATGCTGAAGAGTACAGCCTCCAATGGTGTGGTGAGGCTCTTCTGCAAACGAATGATCTGGGTGCAGGCCATACTTGCCATCCTGCTGCTTGCAATGTCGCTAATGTGGGTGGAACTTGGTGGCGATGTCATTGAGTTAGACGCTGTTGTAATCCTTGTGTGGATAGCCAGCGTGTGGTGCTATGCCGGCCTGGCCAAGAGCGAAACCCTCAGCCCCGAGAGCCTCGGATGGCTCAATGTCATTGTGACCTTCGTTATTGTAAAGGCTCTGTTTGTTTCCTTGGGCGATGACGATTTTATGGAGGCCTATAGCGGTCTGAGTGTGGGTTGGGTATTTGTGGCAGCCACGGCGTGGCGAAGGCTCATTCAGAGCGAGGCCTTTGTGGGCAAAGATTTGGTGCCCACCTCGGTGGAGCCCCGCAAAGCCTTCGGCTTGGTGAACAAGTACACAATCCTTGGCATCGTGCCTCTGGTCGTAGTAATCTTATGGTTGTTTGCATAAAAAAATAGTAGTGATATATATGAAAGGTAAAGCTAATAAACTCGCACAGTGGATCCTCTCGTGGGATAGGAAACTTTGGGGCCAGGACTTTGCGGGCTCCTCGTGGCTGGGTGCAGCAACAATCTTCATTGCTGCTGTTGCCGGAATGGTGATGTTTATTCTCGAGGGCGGCTTCGACGATGTGCTGTTCGTATATGCCGTGATGCTTGCAGCTGTTGTGGTTGTGGAGTCTATCCTCTCGGCAAAGAGTGTGAAGGTGGCTGTGGGCCGCTCACTGCTGATGTCCACAGCGGTCTTCATCGCTATGCTCCTGGGTATCCTGGCCGTCATCGTGGCCATTGTGGCACTGATAGTTGTGAACCTTACCGCAGGTGGTGCTTCCGGCAAGAGCAAGGTTACCATCGACGGCGAGGAGGTTGAGGAGAGTCGCGACCTTATGGGCTTCGACAGGAGCTACAAGTCCAAGTCGAGCGATCGTACCTGGCGCTCCACCGATGGTGGCAACACCGCAACCGAAGAGTAGCGGTGGCAACGGCCACAACGAGTGCTGGGATTCCTAAGCACGGCGTTAGGTAGAACACCGGCCTACGGTTACACTAAAAATTTTTGGTGCAGCTTTTTATAAAAAGGTGCAAAAGGTAAACAAAAAGAATAAGGTATGAAAAAGAGAAATTTATGGATTGCATTGGCTGTGGTTGCAGTCGTTGTGGTATGGGGTGTTTCGGTCTACAATGGGCTTGTGGAGAGGAACGAGAAGGTCGTTGAGAAGTGGAGCCAGGTGGAGAACCAGTATCAGCGTCGCTACGACCTGGTGCCCAACCTGGTGAATACCGTCAAGGGCTATGCCGAGCACGAGAAGGGGCTCCTGGAGGGTGTCGTTGAGGCTCGCTCGAAGGCCACCTCGATGACTCTCGATATGGAGAGTATGACCGCCGAGCAACTCTCGGAGTATCTGAAGGTTCAGAACGAGCTGGGTAGTGCAATCAAGACCTCCATTGTAGCCATTGGCGAGGCCTATCCCGACCTGAAGGCGAGCAATAACTTCGTGGAGTTGCAGGCGCAGTTGGAGGGTTGCGAGAACCGCATTGCCGTTGTGCGCAAGGACTTCAATGAGGCCGTCAGGGGCTACAATCTGAAGGTTAAACGCTTCCCCTCGAACATCTTGGCCGGCCTCTTCGGCTTCGACCAGAAGGCATATTTCGAGAGCAATGAGGCTGCGGCTGAGGCTCCCGTGGTGGCTTTCTAAAAAAAAAGAGCATATCCGATGCAAAAAGAGTCGGTGCCCCCGCGTGGGCACC
>JAGBYS010000142.1 GCA_017628675.1 Tidjanibacter sp. | reverse complement strand
TGCAGCAATAAGACCTGCGGTGTGGGCCATATCAACAAGCAGGATGGCGCCCACCTTGTCGGCAATCTCCCTCATACGCTTGTAGTCCCACTCGCGCGAGTAGGCCGAAGCGCCACCGATGATGAGTTTGGGACGGTGCTCGAGAGCAAGAGCCTCCATCTGGTCGTAATCAACAGTACCGGTCTCGGGGTTGAGCTGATAGCCTACGGCCTTATAGTTAACACCCGACATATTTACGGGCGAGCCGTGCGAGAGGTGGCCACCGTGTGCCAGGTCAAGACCCATAAAGGTGTCGCCAGTCTTCAGGCAAGCAAAGAAAACTGCCATATTGGCCTGAGCACCGCTGTGGGGCTGAACATTGGCATACTCTGCACCGTAGAGCTTTTTCAGGCGCTCCTGTGCCAGAAGCTCCACCTTATCCACAACCTCGCAACCACCATAGTAACGAGCTGCGGGGTAACCCTCGGCGTACTTATTGGTGAGAATCGAGCCCATAGCCTGCATCACCTGGTCGCTCACATAGTTCTCCGAGGCGATAAGCTCAAGACCATTGGTCTGACGAGCACGCTCTTCGGCAATCAGTTCAAAGATTTCGTTGTCGTGTTTCATTGTTTAGTTTTAGTTTTTTGGTATAGTTTTTATGTTTATTCCAATCTCAGTGATTTCACAAAATTAACCATTTTTTTCGTACTCGCTCTCTTTAGCCCGAAATTTTTATTATCTTTGGGAAATTTTAATCCTAAAACCACTCTATTATTATGGGACTTTTAGCAGGTAAAGTAGCACTCATCACAGGAGCTACACGCGGCATTGGTCGCGCCATTGCACTCAAATATGCATCCGAAGGTGCCGATGTCGCCTTCACCTATCTTTCTTCGGCCTCGGCAGCCGAAGAGCTCACCCGTGAGCTTGAGGCCCTGGGCGTTAAGGCTGTGGGCTACCGCTCCGATGCGGGCTCCTACGAGGAGGCTCACACTCTGGCCACCGAGGTGCAGAAGACCTTTGGCCGCATAGACATCCTCGTGCACAACGCCGGCATCACTCGTGACACTCTCCTGATGCGTATGAGCGAGGAGATGTGGGACGCCGTGATCAATACCAACCTCAAGTCGGCCTTCAACATCACCCACGCCGTAGCACCCATTATGGCTCGTCAGCGTGGCGGCTCGATTGTCTATATGAGCTCCGTGGTGGGCATCGGTGGCAACGCCGGACAGGCCAACTATGCAGCCTCCAAGGCGGGCCTCATCGCCCTCTCCAAATCTGTAGCCAAGGAATTTGGTGCGCGTGGCGTGAGGGCCAACTGCATCGCCCCCGGTTTCATACAGACCGATATGACCGCCATACTCTCGGAAGAGATACGAGCATCCTTCGTCGAAAACATCTCGCTGCGCAGGGCCGGCACCCCCGAGGATGTTGCAGGTGTGGCACTCTTTTTGGGTAGCTCCCTCTCGGCCTATGTCACCGGCCAGACCATCCCCTGCTGCGGCGGAATGAAAGGATGAAAAAGTTGAAAGTTGAAAATTATAAATACATTCAAACCATTAATACATTATTTGATATGAGTTCGATTAAAGGAACGCAGACCGAGCAGAATCTGCTCAAAGCATTTGCGGGCGAAAGTCAGGCTCGCAGTCGTTACACCTTCTTCGCTTCGCAGGCCAAAAAAGAGGGCTTCGAGCAGATCGCAGCAATCTTTATGGAGACCGCCGAGCAGGAGAAAGAGCACGCAAAGAGATTTTTCAAATTCCTTGAGGGTGGTATGGTGGAGATCACCGCCAGCTATCCCGCAGGCATCATCGGCGACACCGCAGCCAACCTTGAGGCCGCAGCCAACGGCGAGCACGAGGAGTGGGCAGACCTCTACCCCGAGTTCGCAGCCGTAGCCGACGAGGAGGGTTTCCCCGCAGTGGCAGCCGCCTTCCGCAACATCGCAAAAGTAGAGGCCTACCACGAGAAACGCTACCGCGCACTCTATGCTCGCGTAGCCGACGGCGAGGTGTTCCTCCGCAAAGACGAGATCACCTGGCAGTGCCGCAACTGTGGCTTCATCTACGTGGGCAAAGAGGCCCCCAAAGCCTGCCCCGCGTGTCTGCATCCACAGTCGTATTTTGAGCCTTTGAAGGATAACTTTTAGTTCTTTGAACGCTTATCGCACAAACGACAGCCCATTTCGGGCTGTCGTTTTGTTTTGCGCCTGAACAACAACACGCCCGAAATAGCGGTCCACAAGCCCACCCCAGCAGTCAACAAAAAACAACCCGCGACTCCGTTGCGGGGTCGCGGGCTGTTTATGAATTAGGCGTGCTTTATTCGCGATAGGTAATCTTGTATTCGCGAATATACTGTGGAATCATTATGTCGGTTTTATACGAAATCTTCTCAACTACATTTCCTTTGGAGTCGTATTTGTAGATATCTTTATAATCCAGCGAGCCGTCGGAGTTGTACCTTGCCTCCTCAATCTTATTTCCCGCCGAGTCGTATTTGTAGATGTCTTTCCAATCCAACGAGCCGTCGGAGTCGTACCTTGCCCATTCAATCTCATTTCCCACCGAGTCGTATTTGTAGAGATTTTTCCATTTCTGCGAGCCGTCGGAGTCGTACTCGGCCTTCTCATCAATAACATCTCCTCGCTTGAATTTAAAAACTGCTTTATCGTTCAGATCTCCCTTTACAATCTCACCAAAGTAGTCTTTAAGTTTGTATTCGGTATAGACAACACTTTCCACATTGCCATAGAGGGGTCTGGGGTCAGCCCAATGGCTATCCCAGCCTTGCCTATAGGGCGCAGGGGCTTTTTTTACTTGGGCAAACGATGTAACTGCAAACAAAGTTGCAAGCAGAAGAATAAGGGTGCGTTTCATAGTATAAAGGGGGTTAGTTGAGTACAAATATACAAAAAAATACAATTCAAGCATTCAATCTCACCACAGAGGCTCAACAAGCCATTGATTGCATCAATTCTTCAACTTTCAATTTTCAATTCTCAATTATTATAGGTATCTTTGCACCAAATGTGAAATAACGAAAACAAAACTATAAAATGGCAGACGAAAAGATTATTTTCTCAATGGTGGGTGTGAGCAAGGTGCTCACCAACAACCGCAAGATTCTCAACAACATCTACCTCT
>JAGBYS010000141.1 GCA_017628675.1 Tidjanibacter sp. | reverse complement strand
CAGCCGCTGCTGCACCCGCACCCGAGCCCAAGCCTACCAAGGAGGAGGTTCTCCTCACCGAGATCCGTGATTTGTTGAAAAACAAATAGTGATTCACCCCCGAGATTGTGGGTAATAAAAAAGCACCTCCGAAAGAGAGGTGCTTTTTTTATTACAAGTCCGTGTTCCACTGTCCGCCTGCGTCGGGGTAGACGAAGGGACGTTTCTCGTCCTTGATGGCCTTCATTGCCAGGTAGCTCTCGTAGAGGCAGATGCCGTTCTGGGCCTTGTAGGCCAGCGAGAACATCACCACCGAGGGGTGGAGTTTGGTGCTATGATAGGCGCTCTCGGCCCTTTGGAGGTAGGTGTTTTTCCACTCGGGGTTGTTGCTCGGGGTGTTGGTGGCCTCCTTATCGGGAGAGGTGATATCGGCCGAGCAGCACACCAGCATACCCATCTGGTCACACAGACTATAGAGTTCATCGGACTGCGGACGGGCGGTGAAGATGAGGTTGTAGCCCTCCTCCTTGAGCCTTGCGAGTTCGGCGGTGCTCTCCTCCTTGGTGGTGTAGACGAAGGGGGTGCTCTTGAGCTCCAGAGCGTCGCCATTGAAGATGAACTCGCCCTGGTCGTTACACTCGGCGGTGCGGAAACCTACAAAGGCGGTGGTGAACTCTTTGAATCGCTGCTGGTGTTTGGTGAAGACCACCACACGGTAGAGGTTGGGCTTCGAGGGGCTCCAAGCCTTGGCCTTGGGGATGCGGGTGTAGAAGTTGACAGTATCGCGCGAGAGCATCCTGGTGGTGAGCTCCTTATTGGAGCTTGCGACCATCTCACCCTCGGGCGAGTAGACCTCATAGTAAATCTCGTAGACCTTGCTGTTGAGCAGGAAACTCTGCATAACCACACCGAGCTTGAGTGAGCCATCGCCGCTCTTGGTGAACTTTGTGTCGACGGTGATGTCGGCCACAGCCACACGGGGAGGGGTGATTATGGAGGCGTGGCTGAAGGTGAGCTCAGGCTCTCCTGCGGGCTCAATGTCGCGTGCCGCATAGTTGCGGTGTACGACAACGGAGATGGTGTTGTTATTCTCCTTGAGTTTCTTTGTAAGGTCAAATTCGGCTCTGGGGCTGCCCGTCACCGAGTAGCCAATCTCGTTGCCATTCACCTCCACGCTCACTGCGCCCGTGGCGTTCTCGATGCAGAGGATGATCTCCTTGTCGTCGAGTCGGTAGTTGCGTTTGAAGCGGGTGGTATATTTGGTTCCTGCCTCCACCTCCTCGCTCTGCCACTCCTGCAGGGGGATGATGTTGCCAGAGGTGCCGCCCGCCATCATCTGGTCACGAGTGGGGTAGGAGGCCAACTGACTGCGAGGAGTCAGGTAGGCATAGCCTACATTCTCGGGCGAGAGGAGTGCCTGGCTGGCAGTGGGTTGAGTTGCTATCTCTTGTGCCGAGAGCGCAAGGCACCCTGCGGCAGCAATGGCTAAAATGAGAGTGATAATGTGTTTCATATCTCTTTTTTTACTATATTTGGGCCTAAAAGTACAATTTTTTTGGGAGATAACGAAAAATATGGCGATTTAATCCTCGCTCCGCACAATTTACGCCTTCGTAGGCGCGCGGATGGAGAGATGGAGGTGTGGGTGCCCTCACGCCGTCGTTGGCTTGTGCTCACCCCCGAGGAGGAGGTGCGCCGCAGGGTTGTTGCCCATCTTACGGGAAGGCTCTCTGTGCCCGCCACCCACATCGCCGAGGAGTATCCCGTGAGCCTCAATGGTCAGCCCCAGAGGGCCGATATTGTGGTCTTCGATCCGGGTATGAAGCCTTGGCTGGTGGTGGAGTGCAAGGCCCCCGATGTGGCCATAGACAGGGCCGTGTTGGCACAGGCTGTAAGGTACAACAGCGTCATCGGTGCCTCCCAGATTGTCATTACTAATGGCCTCGAAATCAGAGCATACGCCCTTCAGTCCGATGGGCGATATCATAAGGTCGGCTTCCCGCTTTAGAATTTCTCGTCCAGCTTGGACATAATGTTGTCGTTCAGGAAATCGATGGCTCTTGTGATCTCATCGAGCGTCGAACTTATGCGGTCCAACTCCGTGAGCGGTGACCTCTGGCCGTAACCCTTATAGGTCCTTACGAAGATGTAGTTTTCGCCACCGTCGCCCCAGAGAATATTGTCCACATAGTAGATGTCGGAGTAGTTGTCAGGATTGTCCGACGAGGCTTTAATCAAGGTGCCGAGCTGAGGGGCTGCGTCGAGCTCCACCGTGGCTCCCAGGCGCCAGCCGTCCAAGTAGTGTATAAGCGTAAAACGAAGCATACAGGTTGAGAGTTGAGAGTTGGGAATCGGAAACCCACATAAGCCGTTAGGCTAAAATAATTCTGAATTTTGCATTTGAAATAACAAGGCCCCTTCGCAACCGAAGGGGCCTTGTTATTTCGATTAGTGGCAGTGGCCGCCCTCGCAACCATCGTCGCAGTTGCCCTCGCAACCGCAGCCCTCCTCGCCACAGCCGCAGCCGCACGAGTGGGGATAGTCGTCATCGGTAGCCTCGTGTACATCTACAACCTCGCCCTCGAAGTTGAGAGTCTTGTCGGCCATAGGGTGGTTGAAGTCCATCTTCACAGCCTCGTCCGATACCTCCACAACAACGCCAATGACGGGCTGGCCCATCTGGGTCATCATAGGAATACGGTTGCCGATAGTCAGTAGACCCTCCTCAATCTGGCCGTTGATCTCGAATGCTGCCTTGGGTACATCGATAACCATTGCAGGATTCTTCACGCCATAGCCCTCCTCGGGCGAAAGGGTGAAGGCATATTTGTCGCCGGGCTCAAGACCCTTGAGATACTCCTCGAATTTGGGGAGCAACATACCAATACCATATACAAATTTGAGGGGTGCCTCTTTGGTTGCCTGATCTGCAACCTCGCCATCAACAGTCAGAGTGTAGCTGATTGCTACGGCCATTTCATTTCCGATTTTCATAGTTGTCAATGATTTTTGAAATTTAATTTTTGCGTTTTGAATTTACTTTAGGGGGTTGATGAGCTGCAACATATACTCGTCGAGCCAGTCGCTTGTGGTCCTTACCCACTCCTTCTTGATGCCCACCACGGAGAAGTTTTTACTCCTGAAGAGGTTGAGGCTCTGGGGGTTGTTGGAGAGTATGTTGCAGTAGAGCTGGTTGAGGCCCAGGTAGTGGAAACAGTAACGAATAAGGGCCTGTAGGGCGCTCGAAGCAAAGCCCTGACCCTCGTAGTCCTTGTCGTGGATGACAATGCCCACACCCGCACGACGATTGTAGGGGTCGATGTCGAAGAGGTCGATGGAGCCTACGGGCTTGCCGAGTGCCTTGGCCTCGATGACAAGCCTCATCTGGCGAGTCTCGTAGATGTCATACTTCTGGTTCTCAATGAATTGTCT
The DNA here is from genome assembly GCA_017628675.1 of Tidjanibacter sp. Taxonomy (GTDB): domain Bacteria; phylum Bacteroidota; class Bacteroidia; order Bacteroidales; family Rikenellaceae; genus Tidjanibacter. Next base: position 1,501 of record JAGBYS010000141.1, on the reverse strand, counting down.
GAGAATGTACTTCGAGAAAGGAGCTATGGTGCCGCTCACTCTCCATACCCTGGGGTCGTTCTCCCAACGGTAGAGGGTGTCAACATCCTCGGGCTCGAGAGCTCGGAGTTTGATGATGTCGGTTTCCAGTGCGTTCATAGAGCTGCCTGCTACTTTTGGGATTAAACTTTATAGACCTATGACTTTGTTTCTAATGAGCATCGAAGCACCCAATGCACCCGCGTCGGAGCCCATCTGCGACAGACGGAACTGCGTGTCCTTATAGACAAGGTTCATTGAGTATTTGTTGGTGGCCGACTTGAGGGGCAACATCAGGTAGTCGCCCGCCTGGGCCATATTGCCACCAATGATCACCAACTCGGGGTTGAAAATGTTGATCAGAAAAGCAATACTCTTGCCAATCTTCTCGCCCGCCTCCTCGATGAGCTCGATGGAGAGGTTGTCGTCATTCTTGGCCGCCGAGATGATGTCGTCGATGTGGATGTTCTCGCCCGAGGCCCACTTGTCCCTAAGGATAGTATTAACGCCCGCCTCGAGCTGTGCAACCATCTTGTTCTCAATGGCAATACCACTAACCTCGGTCTCCAAACAACCCTTCTTGCCACACGAGCAGATGATCTCATTATTAAAGAAAGGTGTGTGGCCAAACTCGCCCGCAAAGCCGCTCTTGCCGTAGTAGAGCTTACCCTCGGCAATGATGCCAATGGCAACACCCTTACCGAGATGCAGATAGAGCATATTCTTCTCCTTGACCGAGTCACCCGAGTAGTACTCCGCAAAGCACCTTGCCCTGGTGTCGTTCTCCACCAATACATTCACACCCGTAGCCTCTTCAATGTGCTCCTTGAGCGACTTGTTGCTGCCGGTGAAGAACATATAGCTGTGACCCGTTACGGGGTTTACACGGCCCGCAATGCAGACTCCCATACCGAGAATCTTGCTGCGCTCCACGCCGCAGTTGTCCAGGAAAGAGTTGATGATGCCGCAAATCTCCTTCAGGCACGCCTCGTCGTCGGAGAGTGTGAAGGGGGTTGTGGTCTTGGAGGTGATGATGTTGTTCTTCAGATCGGTCACAAGCATACAGATATAGTCCCTACCTATATCTACGCCCGTGAAGTAGATGGCGGTGTTGGCCAGGCCGAAGATGTTGGGACGCCTACCACCTGCAGTCTCCACCTTGCCGTTGTCCACCACTACGCCCTCCTCCACAAGCTCACCCACGAGTTTTGTCATTGTGGGTACGCTAATGTGCAGAGCCTTAGTGAGTTCGGCGAGTGTGCACCAACCATTTACGGCCATATGGGCAATGATACTCTGCTTGAGCAGAATATTCTTGTGCGATATGCCCTTGAGCTTTTCTCCGTCGGGTTGATAGAAGAAATCTTTAAGAAGTGCCATTGTTAGTTTTTCTCAAATTTTATTTCCGAGAGCAAAGATAGATATTTTTTTTAATAATTCACCATCGTTATTAAATTTTTTATAAATTTTCTTGAATTTTTTT
>JAGBYS010000140.1 GCA_017628675.1 Tidjanibacter sp. | reverse complement strand
GCAGCGCAAAGGCACCCAGGCCGATTCCCGCCAGGGCCAGCAGCAGCGCCGCAACGGCAATACGTTTGATGGTCTTCTTTTTCATAAAAACCTCCGGATTATTTTCATATTTTGGTTTAACCTCCGGTTTTACTTTTTCGCCCCTTTGGCCCTTCCCTCCCCTAAGTTAGGGGAGGGTGCCGAAGGCGGTAAATGGTTGGCGGTCGCTCCGGACGGAAGCCTGAAAACAAAAAAGAGGGGGAAAATGATTTTTTTTGCTCAAAAGTTTGGAGGTTCAAAAATTATGTGTACTTTTGTGGGCTTTTCCGCAAAAGGTATGAGTTCTTTAGCATAAGAGATGTTAACTAATCGTGAAATTTGCATCGCAGATTTGGCGAAAAGAAAACTCTGACTTACCTTTGCGGCGAAGTTTTCAAGGTTCATTTAGGTTAGTAGTTTTAGGTTAGTGAAGGAAAGAGGGGAAAACGCGGGAAACCGCACCCTAATTTCCTTGTTTTAAGCCCAGGTGGTGGAATTGGTAGACACGCTACTTTGAGGGGGTAGTGGCCGTTTTGGCCGTGCAAGTTCGACTCTTGTCCTGGGCACAGAAAGACCGCATCAAACAAATGTTTGGTGCGGTCTTTTATTTTTATACATTTTTTAGTAGTTTTGTGCAACGACACTTCAAAACTTTACTACTATGAAACTTCTTATCCCCCTGCTGCTGGCATCGTTGATGGTGGCTTGCGGCCCCAATCAGACACAAACTACCACCCCCATCGAATACACCGAAACCATCGCACTTGTGCAGCCCGCGCTCTCCGAGGGCCTCACCATAAACCAGGCGCTCTGGCTGCGTGCCTCCTCGCGCGACTACTCCACCGAGCCCCTCACGCTCGAGGAGCTCAGCGGTGTGATGTGGGCAGCGGCGGGCATCAACCGCCCCGAGAACAACCACCTCACGGCCCCCTCGGCAATGGCACTCTACCCCATCAGGGTCTATGCCTTCACCCCCGAGGGTGTCTATCGCTACGATGAGCAGAGCCACTCGCTCCTGCGCGTTGTGGAGGGCGACCACCGCGAGCTGAGTGCCGCACAGGAGTTTGCCTACTCGGCACCCCTCAATCTGGTCTACATTGCCGATATGAGCCGCTACGAGGGGCTCAATCTGACCGCCGCCAAGGCCGAGTTCCTGGCTGGTCAGGATGCGGCAGGCTATGCCGAGAATGTAAACCTCTACGCCGCAGGCCACAACCTCAAGGCCATAACCCGTGGCTCGCTCAAGAGCGCCGAGGTGCTCACCCTGCTCGGCCTCGAGAAGGGCCACACAGTAGTCTTGGCGCAGACCGTAGGAAAATAGACAGCACCAACCCCAAACACACCTTACGCAATGAAAAGAGTTAGATTCGCGACCCTCGTGGTCGCAGCGCTCCTCGGCACCTCAGCACTTGCCGAGGCACAGATACACCAGGCATTTGGCGGAGCCGACACTCCCCACAGCTCCAGCTATGTCATATCCGGCAACAGACATATCATAACCTCACGCGTAGTCAACCTCCCCAATGGTGACTCCTATATGGGCGAGATGAAGGGTGACCGATACCACGGCGAGGGCACCTTCTGCTGGCACGACGGCAGCTACTACAAAGGCTCCTGGAAGAACGGCAAGCAGTGTGGTCACGGCCTCTATCGTTGGCCAAACGGCTTCCGCTACGAGGGCGAGTGGTACAACGGGACCCAGCAGGGCGAGGGCACTATGTACAACAACCTCGGCGAGATCCACTATAAGGGCCAGTGGAAAGGCGGCAAGCATAACGGCCAAGGTACGCTCTATCGCTCGGGCCGAGTGGAGTATGAGGGCGAATGGAAGGATGGCGAGTACAACGGCCAGGGCACCTATAACTATGTAAATGGTATGAAGTATGTAGGCCAGTGGCGTAAGAATAAGTGCCACGGCCAGGGCACACTCTACACCTTCAAGGGCGAGGTGCGCTATGAGGGCGAGTGGAAAGATGGCCAGCACCACGGCCAGGGCACCTACCACGGCGAGGATGGCGACACCTACACGGGCCAGTGGAAGAGTGGCAAGCGCCACGGCATCGGCACCTATGTGGCCGCCGATGGTGTCACCTATGAGGGCGAGTGGAAAGACGACCAGCGCCATGGCCTGGGCGTAGAGAAGAGCGCCGAGGGCGAGATCCTCTACAATGGCGCCTGGAAAAAGAACGAACGCCAAGAGTAAGGCATAGGCGGTCAGCAGTCAGCCAAAAACCAAAAAGTTCACGGGTATTAAAATTAATACCCGTGAACTTTTTTTGGTCGAGAGTCTAAAGTCTAACGACTAAAAGACCTAAGGCAGAAATGAAATTGAAAGTGGACAATTGACAATTGACAGACCTCTCCCCCGCCTTACGGCACCCCCTCTAACTTAGAGGGGGAATATGTGGAGTTGAAAATTGAAAGAATGTCCTATAAT
>JAGBYS010000139.1 GCA_017628675.1 Tidjanibacter sp. | reverse complement strand
CACAACTTTGCATAGTATGAGCCCCTCGGGAGCGCAGGTATTAAAAAAGATACCTGTGAGTTTTTGGGGGAAGATGATACGAAACCACCCATCATTACTCATTACTCACTACTCATTACTCCCTCTCGCTATCTTACGATGCGTGTGCCGCACGAGGGGTTGCCCAACTCGGCAGCGTCGGTGATGATACACTCGCCACCACACTGCTCCACAAAATGCACAGCGGCACGAATCTTGGGAGCCATTGAGCCCTCGGCAAAGTGACCCTCGGCGAGGTACTGCTTGGCCTCAGCAACAGTGATGCGATCGAGCTGACGCTCCTCGGGAGTGTTGAAGTGGAGGCACACCTTGGCCACATCGGTGAGGATGTAGAACTCATCTGCGCCCACAGCCACAGCAGTAGTAGCAAGTGCCAAGTCCTTGTCGATAACGGCCTCGAGGCCCTCCCATTTGCCATTGCGATTTACCACGGCCACGCCGCCACCGCCAACAGCCACAACCACATTGCCTGCATCGGCCAACATCTTGACCATCTCGACATTATGGATAGCCAGGGGCTTAGGCGAGGCTACAACCTTGCGCCAGCCACGACCCTTGGGATCACGGTGGTAGGTTTCGCCCTTCTTTGCGGCCAGCTCACGAGCCTGCTCCTCGGTATAGTAGGGGCCAATGGGTTTTGTGGGGTTCTGGAAGGCGACATCATTCTCATCGACAACCACCTGCGAAAGGAGCGTCACAACGCCACGCTCGATGCCCTCCGAGGCCAACATATTGCGCATACCACACTCAATCATATAACCGAGCGAGCCCTGAGTCTCGGCCACACAGAAGTCCAGAGGCATAGCCTCCACCTCGAACATCTGGCGACCAGCCTCGTGCTGCAGCAGCACATTGCCCACCTGAGGACCATTACCGTGGCCTATAATCATTCGCGCACCGCTCGAGGCCATACCCTTGAGGGTGGCACAAATCTGTGCAACATTCTCTTTCTGTGCCTCGAAATCAACGCCACCACCCTTTCTGAGGAGTGCGTTGCCACCAAAGGCTATTACTACAAGTTTCTCCATAATCGTTCTATTCAAATAAAATCTATTTACTATACTCTTTTATCAATTTTTCCACCAGCAGCGGAGTGCCCTCAGCCGAGCGTAGTGGCAGATACTCCTTCAGGTTGCGTATGCCGTGTCCTGCGGGCAGATGGGGATCCACCAGATAGACAGGCACCTCGGGCCTTGCGTACCTCACAAGCGAGGCAGCAGGATAGACGGCCAGCGAACTGCCAATCACAACCATCACATCTGCCGAGGCGGCGATGCGTGTGGCCTCATCGAAAGCGGGCACCGACTCGCCAAAGAAGACAATGTGGGGGCGCAATAACTCCCCGTCGGGTCCTCGCTCATCGAGTCTCTGCTCCCAACCCTCAATGGGCACCACAAGGTCGGGATTCTTGGGGCTACGCAGCTTCGTGAGCTCGCCGTGCAGATGCAGAACGCTACTCGAGCCGGCCCTCTCGTGGAGGTTGTCCACATTCTGAGTCACAATCTTGACATCAAAATATTTCTCCAGCTCCACCAACGCCCTATGGCCCGCATTGGGCTCTTTCTCAAGGAGTTCACGGCGACGGATGTTGTAGAACTCAATCACTCGGGCACGATTGCGTGCCAGCGCCTCGGGGGTGCACACATCCTCAATGCGATAGGAGGCCCACAGGCCATCGCTGTCGCGGAAGGTGGCAATGCCGCTATCGGCACTCACACCCGCTCCCGTGAAAACAACTACCCTCTTCATAGTCACCGAAAATTAATTTTCTCCATTTAAGAAACTACAAAGATACAATTAAAACTCAGAAACCCAAATCGAAAAGTGTGCTTTGTAATTAATTATAAAATACTATCTTTGTAAGTTGGAATATTTGTGCAAAACGAGCACACAAAACAACAAGGAAATATTAACAAAAAACATAGAGCTATGAAACGACTACTACCTTCCCTTTTTGTGACAATCGTTGCGATTGTAGCACTCGCCCTGGTTTTCCGCAGCTGCGAGAAGAACCCCAAGTGTGACATCTACGACAACATCCCCTTTGACATGCCCCGTGTAGAGCGCCCCAACATCCCCAACAGGGCTGTATCGGTGGAGGATTTCGGCGGCAAGGGTGACGGCGTGACACTCAACACCGAGGCCTTCGCCAAGGCATTTGCCCACCTGGCAAGCAAGGGTGGCGGCAAGGTAGAGGTGCCCGCAGGTGTGTGGTTCACGGGTCCCATCGTGCTCGAGAACAACACCGAGCTCCACCTCTCGGAGGATGCAATCATCGTCTTTAGTGCAGACAGGGACCTCTATCCCGTGGTGGCAACCATCTTTGAGGGTCGTGATACATATCGCTGTCAGCCCCTACTCTCCGCCTTTGGCAAGCACGATGTGGCCGTAACGGGCAAGGGCATCATCGACGGCAACGGCGACCCCTGGAGGGCTGTCAAGAAGAGCAAAATCGCCCCCTCGTCGTGGAGCAAGATCGTAAAGAGTGGCGGCGTACTGAGCGACGACGGCAACACTTGGTACCCCACCGAGAACTTCAAGAAGGGTGCGGGCGACGCCGACCAGAACATCGCTCGTTGGGCAAGGACTAAGGAGGACTTCGAGAGTATTCGTGACTTCCTAAGGCCCGTGATGGTCAACTTCAAGGATTGCCAGAGGGTGCTCCTCGAGGGCCCCGTATTCCAGAACTCCCCCTGCTGGAACATCCACATTGCCATCTGCAAAGACCTCATCGTCAACAATATTGCCATCCGCTGTCCCTGGTATGCACAGAATGGCGACGGCATCGACATTGAGTCGTGCAAGAATGTGGTGCTCACCAACAGCTGGATTGACGCAGGTGACGACGCCCTGTGTATCAAGAGCGGCAAGGATGAGGATGGTCGCAAGCGTGGCATCCCCACCGAGAATGTCATCGTCGAGAACTGCACCTGCTACCACGGCCACGGCGGCTTCGTTGTGGGCAGCGAGATGTCGGGTGGCGTGAAGAATGTCTTGGTGCGCAACTGTCGCTTTGCAGGTACCGATGTGGGTCTTCGTTTCAAGAGCACCCGCGGTCGTGGCGGCGTGGTGGAGAACATCTGGATTGAGAACATCACTATGAATGACATCGCCACCGAGGCACTGCTGTTCGACCTCTTCTATGGCGGCAAATCGGCACTCGAGGCACTCGAGGATGGCGACGGCAACACATCAACCGATATGCCCTTCAAGCCCGTTGACGAAACAACGCCCCAGTTCCGCAACATTACAATCAGCAATGTGGTCTGCCGCTCGGCTCGCAGGGCAATGCTCTTCAACGGCCTTCCTGAGATGAATGTTGAGAATGTAGTTGTCCGCAACTCGATAATCGAGGCCGAGGTGGGTGCCGAGATCAACGAGTCGACCAATGTATGCCTCGAGGGCGTAACCATCGTTCCCCGCAAGGGTGCAGCCCTGAAAATCAACAACGCCAAGAATGTGGCAGTAAGCGACTTCACCTGCCCCGAGGGCATTGTGGGCCTTGAGGTCACCGGCAGTCGCAACGAGAACATCGCAATCGCCTCGGACTACATCTCGGCCGAGAACTCAAAAATAATTGAGATTGCAGAGCAGAAGGTAACTTTCAAATAGAGCTATGATGAAACAGATGAAAATATGGGCATTGGCCGCTCTTTGCAGCCTCTTTGCCACAGCCTGCACCACCCCACCGGTGGATGACGAACACACCAAACCCACCGAGCTGCCCGCTCCCCAGGGGCTGAGTATGACGGAGGCGACCACAACAACCCTCACCTTCGAGTGGCAAAAGGTCGATGGCGCCACAGGCTACACCTACAAGTATAAAGACACCGACGGCAAACTCTACATCACCGAGGATACGGAGCTCACCCAGACAACCATCTCGGGCCTAACCTCGGGCAAAGAGTATAAGTTTGCTGTCAGGGCCAACAACGGCACAACCAAGGGCACCTTCACCGAGTGGCTCTCGGCCTACACCTCCGCCATTGAGAATGGTGGTGGCAGTGGCGACAACAACGGAAACGGTGATGACAATGGTGGTAATGGCGACAATGGTGGCAATGGCGACACCCCCACCCCTGGCGACAACTCTCGCTGGGGCTTCCCCGAGAGCGAGGAGGACGGCGTAGTGAGGGCCTTCCCCGGTGCCGAGGGCGGCGGTATGTACACCACAGGTGGTCGTGGCGGTGCGGTCTACCACGTGACCACACTCAACGATAGCGGTGCAGGCTCCCTGCGTGAGGCCGTAAACAAGAGCGGCGCACGCACCATCGTCTTCGATGTGGCGGGCACCATCCACCTCAAGAGCTCCCTGCGCATCAAAAACGGCAACCTCACCATTGCAGGTCAGACCGCCCCTGGCGACGGTATCTGCATCGCAGGTCGCACCGTACAGATCGATGCCGACAACATCATCATCCGCTATGTTCGCTTCCGACTCGGCAACGAGGACAAATCTCAGGAAGACGCCATCTGGGGTCGCTACCACAAGGATATCATCCTCGACCACTGCACAATGAGTTGGTCCATCGACGAGTGCTCCTCGTTCTACGCCAACCAGAACTTCACGATGCAGTGGTGTATCGTAAGCGAGGCACTGAAAAACGCAGGCCACTCCAAGGGAGCACACGGCTATGGTGGCATCTGGGGTGGCAAGAACGCCTCGTTCCACCACAACCTCCTGGCCCACAACGACTCACGCAACGCCCGCATCGACCACCCAGATGTCTATGGCGAATATCTTTCGACCCACCGTGGCCACGTGGACTACCGCAACAATGTCATCTACAACTGGGGCGGCAACTCCACCTATGGTGGTGAGGGCGGCTGGTGGAACATCGTGGGCAACTACTACAAGCCCGGCCCCGCCTCGAGCAAGAAGAACTACTTTGTGGACGCCTATGGCAAGTACGACGGCAGGGATGTTGGCTATGGCACAATGTACCTCTCGGGCAACTACCACCAGGGCGACTACGCCACCGAGATAAACGAGAACAACTGGAACGGAGTCTATCTCCACAACGGAACAGGCATCAGCAACGCCTCTTCGTGGCAGTGCTACTCGCTGCAGGCCATCAAGAAGGACGACACAACCCCCTGCTACACCACTACCCACTCGGCCGCAACAGCCTTTGAGCGCGTACTGGAGAGTGCGGGTCCTTCGCTCCGCAGGGATGCAGTAGATAGGAGAATCGTGGAGGAAGCACGCAACGGCAACGCCTCCTCGAAGGGCTCCAATGGCTCCAAGAACGGTATCATCGACTCCCACACCGATGTGGGGGGCTGGCCTACCCTCTCGGCAACCGACAGTGAGATTACCGACAAGAAGGATAGCGACGGCGACGGCATTCCCGATGGTTGGGAGAGGGAGTTTGGTCTTAATGCCGGCAATGCCGGTGACGGCCAGAGCTACACACTCGATGTGGATGGTCGCTACACCAACCTCGAGGTCTACCTCCACTACCTT
>JAGBYS010000138.1 GCA_017628675.1 Tidjanibacter sp. | reverse complement strand
GAGACGGCCCTCTGGCTCGAGGCCGACCGTATGATGGGGCTCGACATCACCCCCGAGAAACTCTCGCTCGAGAAGTCGGTGGTGATCGAGGAGTTCAACCAGCGTTTCCTGAATCGCCCCTACGGCGAGCAGTGGCACACGCTACGCAGTATGGTCTACACCCGCCACCCCTACCGTTGGCCCGTCATCGGCATAACCCCCGACCACATCCGCAACGCTTCGCTGGAGGATGTGAGGGCTTTTTATGAGAGGTTCTACAACCCCTCCAATGCCATTTTGAGCGTTTCGGCCGCCCTGCCAGCCGAGCGCATCTTCGAGGCCGCCGAGCGCTACTTCGGCTCACTGCCTGCGGGAAGGGCCAACACCCACTCACAAGAGAGCATCATAGAGCCAGCCATCACTTCGCCTCGCCGACACACCATTGAGTCCAATGTGCCTGCCGACCAGATAACCATCGCCTTTTTGATGGAGCCGAGGGGCGAGAGGGGCTACTACCTCTGTGACCTGCTCACGGATCTGCTGGCCGGTGGCGAGTCGGCCCGCATCTACCAGCACCTGGTGCGCCAGAGGCAGATATTCTCCGCCGTCAACGCCTACATCACGGGCGAGAGTGGACAGGGTATGCTCATCCTCACGGGCCAGATAACCCCCGGAACGAGCGTCGATGAGGCCGAGGAGGCCCTCTATGGCGAGTTGGAACTCTTGGTCAAGGAGCCCGTGGGCGACTACGAGCTGCGCAAGGTGCAGAACAAGTTTGAGGCCAACATCACCTTTGGTGAGCTGAATGTTATGAACAAGGCTATGAACCTCGGCTACTACAGTATGCTGGGCGATATGAGCCTTCTGAATGGCGAGATTGAGCTCTACCGCTCCATCACCGCCGAGGAGATCTCCTCCTACATCGAGCAGAATCTCAACCGCAACCAGAGTGCAACCCTTATCTACCGCAGCAAGAGATGAAACGACCCGAGATACACCCCATAAGCCTTCCCCGTGTGCCCCACTATGAGGTCACAAAGGCCGCCAACGGCACCCCTCTCTACACCCTCCACAACTCCACACAGGGCGTTGTGAGGGTCAGTTTTGTGTTCCGTGCCGGCACCTCCTACCAGACGGTGCCCTTCAGCGCCTCGACGGTTGTGAACACCCTCTCGGAGGGTACCCAGAATTTTTCGGGCGAGCAGATAGCCGAGGGGCTCGACTTTGTCGGCTCCTACTACGACGCCAACATAGACCGCGACTGGTCGGTGGTGACCTTCTGCTCACTCGGCAAGTTCATCGACCCCACGCTCGACATCGCCGAGGAGGTCATCCTAAGGCCCAGGTTCCCCGAGCGTGAGATTGCCTCCTACTGCGCCAAGCGCAAGGAGCAACTCCACATCCAGCGCAGCAAGCCCGAGCAACTCTCTCGTGAGCTCTTCGGCAAGTCGCTCTTTGGCGAGAATCACCCTTACGGCATAACCTCCTCCGAGGAGGCCTACGACGACCTCACACCCGAACTGCTCAGTGAGTTCTACCAGGCCCACTACAACGCTGCCAACGCCTTTGCGGTCATCTCAGGCGACTTCGGCCCCGAGGTGGAGGAGAGGGTGAAGGCCATTCTGGCCGCACTGCCCGAGGGCAAGGAGGCCTCCAGGGAGATTCCTCCACTGGAGTCAGTGCCCTTTGCCAAGGATAGCCTTGAGGGTGCTGTGCAGTCGTCGGTGAAGATTGGCATACCGCTCTTCTCGCGCTCCCACCCCGACTTCATCCCCCTGCAGGTGTTGGCCACGGCTATGGGTGGCTACTTCGGCTCACGCCTGATGCAGAACCTCAGGGAGGAGCACGGCTACACCTATGGTGCCTATGCCGCAATGATCAATCTCGACCAGTCGGGCTACTTCGTGATGAGTGCCGAGGTGGCTGCCGAGCACACCGACGAGGCCATAGCCGAATTTTTCAATGAGTTGGAGCGGATTGCTTCCGAGCCTATCAGGGAGGAGGAGTTGGAGATTGTGAGGAAAATCATCGTGGGCGATGTGATGAGGATCTTCGACGGGCCGTTTGGTGCTGCGGATGTGACCATCGAGAACATCCAAAACGGTGAGCGCAACGACTATACGGAACATTTTATGGAGCGTGTGCGCACCATCACCCCCGCCGAACTTTTGGCGGTGGCGGAGCGTCACTTGCAGAAAAATCGCTGTACGGTGACAATTATTGGTGCTTAAGGGTGCATTTTTGAAAATTAATGCCTATATTTGTAGTTAGGAAATCTAAACACCCCCGTTAGACATAACAAACCTTAACAAATAAAACCAAACAACTATGAAAAAATTTTTCGCATTTTTGATGCTTGCAGCCGCTATGATTACCGGCTGTAACACTCCCGAGCCCGGTCCCGGCACGGATCCCAAACCCGATGAGGAGAAGTTCTACGGCTTGACCCTCAACGACGCTGAGGTTGTGAACCGTGGTGACTACTACAACGACGGTACCAACAGCTACCTCGTATACCTCTACAAAGTAGAGGGCGATGTTCAGACTCGTATCTTCGCTGGTGAGATCATCACCCCCGAGGTTAACGACGGCGTTATCCCCGCAGGTAAGTACACCTTGGCTGATGGTAAGTTGGTAGAGGGTAGCCTCGATCCCATCTTGGCCGGTTCGTTCTTCATCCGCAATGTAGAGGAGGACGGCTATGTTATGCTCGCAACCGAGGGTTATCTGGAGGTTAAACACCTCGAGACCGCTGGTCAGTATCAGCTGACCGCTTCGCTCAAGGGTATCGACGCAATGACCGGTGAGGCTAAAGCTCTCCAGGAGGGTCGTTTTGAGGGTACTCCCCGTATGCTTGGTCTTGCAGCCAGCAACAACTTCGAGGTATTCACCCCCTACGGCGCACAGGCAATGTATACCTCCCTCGGTGATGGTATGGCAATGTACGATCTGATTGTTGCCGACAAGGGTGCTTTCGATGGTACCAGCTTCCCCATCCACCTTGCAGAGTTTGTTCTCCTTACCGAGGATCTTGGTGTTGATGTTCTTCCCCAGGGTACCTTCCCCATCGACTACTTCGGCCTCAGCCAGGAGCTCGGCGTTCAGTATGTGAATGCACAGATTGTAGTTGACGCAAGTGGCGATAAGACTATAGATATGGGTCGTGACGGCTATGTAACCATCAAGGGTAAAGGCGAGGGCAAATACAGCATTGAGGCTGTAACCTTCGGCGAGAACGCTGGCTACAAAGTGAAATTCGAGGGTGATGTTTACCTCTACGAGGAGGAGAATGGCACCACTTACAACATCGATCTTGCACAGGCTAACTTCCAGGGCGAGTATGAGGGCAACACTTGGTGGGTTCTCTTCCTTGGCGACACCAGCGCAGACCGTCTGTTCCAGCTCTATGTGAACACCCCCGCAGACTGCACCGCAGCAAATGGTATCCCCAGCGGCACCTACACCGTTGCAGCCACTATGGAGCCCGGTACCATCGATGAGGGTTATGTTGACGAGGAGGGCTATGTAAATGGTTCGATGGTTCTGAATATGGCTCAGACCGGCGTTTACGCTTACCTGACCGGTGGCGAGCTCAACCTGGTGAACAACGGCGACGGCACCTACTCTATCGACTTCGATTTCCTCGACCACAATAGCGAGTCTATGTTGGGTGAGTACGAGGGCGCCATGAAGATCGTTGACGAGAGCGAGGGTGGCTCGACCGGCGGTGGTGGCGGCGAGGATCTCAACCCCGTAACTATGAACATCGATGTTGCAGAGATGCAGTTCCTTGGCCTTGGCGAGTGGATTCTCCTGCTTGGCGACACCTCAAAGGATGCTGTATATATGCTCGATGTATATCAGAATGAGGACGCAACCTTCGCAGATGGTCTTGCAAGCGGCACCTACACCGTAGCAGAGACCTACGAGCACTGCACCATCTGGCCCGGCTATGTAGACGAGGAGGGTTATGTTGGCGGTTCGATGCTGCTCAACTTCGATATGACTCAGGCATACGATATCCTTCAGGGTGGCGAGATGGTTGTTGAGAACACCGGCAACGGTAACTACAACATCAGCATCGCATTCGAGGGTATGTCGAACTATGTAACCGGTAGCTACGCCGGTGAGGTTCCCGCTTACGACGGTACTCAGGGTGTTGCTCCCAAGAAGGTTGCTGCTAAGATGGCAGCTCCTGCAAAGAGCGTGAAGAACACCAAGAAGAACCAGCAGCAGCTGACCTTGGTTCCCAACTACCTCAAAGGTGTATTCGAGGGCATTCGCTAAAGAATAAAAACGGTCCTTCGGGACTAAACAACTAAAAAAACCGCTCCACAACTCGTGGGGCGGTTTTTTTGTTGGGGAGCAAAGGCCTCTCTACTGCTCTACCATAATGAGGTCCGAGAGGTCGTAGCCGCGGGTGCGCAGGCGTTCAAAGATCCCATCCAGCGTGGCGGGGTCCATCTGTGGGGTGCGGGAGAGTATCCACAGATAGCTATCGTTGCTGCCACCCACCACCGCATAGGAGTAGTCGGGGCCCACCTCCAGCACATTGTACTGGGCAGGGAAGAGAAAGAAGGTGACCTTCAGGCGGCCGGGCACATCCGTAGTGCGGGCCGTACCCTTGGTGACCTTGGTTTTGCCATTTTTGAACCCCTCGTTGCGGACCTCGATTTTTCCCTCTCCGATGGGGGTATAGGTGGTCTTCACACGGGTCATACCCTTCTCGAAGAAGTGGGGCTTGCGGGCAATCTCATACCAGACACCTTTGTAGCGATCCAGATCGAGGGAGGTGACGGTGGTGGTGTCGAGACGGCCGCCCGTGGAGGCCATCGTGGAGGTGGTGAATAGGAGGAGCGAGAGGCCACCGAGGGCCACAATGCCCCAAAGAATCATCTTTGCAGTCATAACATTTCTTGTTTTGTGATACTCTCTAAAGTTTCTCTCCAAAGACACAAAAGGGGTGCCACGCACAGAAACAGGCAAAAATTTTGCTGCTCTCGGCAAAAAAGCGTACCTTCGCCCAAAAGAAAACAAACAACTCAATGACAGTACTCTACGACAACCTCATCTTCGGCCCCGTGCGCTCGCGTCGCCTGGGCCTCTCGCTCGGCATCAACCTGCTGCCCGTCGACTGCAAACTATGCTCGTTCAACTGCATCTACTGTGAGTGTGGATGGACCCTCGGTGGCCAGAAGCCCCACTTCAACGACAAGGAGGCGGTGCTCAGTATGCTCGAGAGCGTGCTCGGCAGGATGGTCGAGGAGGGCACACCTCCCGATGTGCTCACCTTCGCAGGTAACGGCGAGCCTACAATGCACCCCGACTTTGAGGAGATTGTCGATGGTGTCATCGCTCTGCGCAACAGGCTCTGCCCCGCAGCCAAGGTGTCGGTGCTCTCCAATGCCACAATGCTCCACAAGGAGAGTGTGCGCAGGGCACTCAGAAGGGTGGATAACCCAATCCTGAAACTCGACTCGGCATTTGACTCCACCGTGGAGCTCATAGACAAGCCCCTGGGGGGCTACTCCGTAGCGAAGGTTGTGGAGTGGATGAAGAGTTTCGAGGGCGAGTGCATCATCCAGACAATGTTCCTCCGAGGCGAGTTTGAGGGCCAGAGGGTGGACAACACCACCCCCGAAGAGGTGGAGGCTTGGCTCCATCTGGTGGCCGAGATTGCACCCCGCAGCGTGATGGTCTACACCATCGACCGCGACACCCCCGCACCCAACCTCGAAAAGGTTACCGTCGAGGAGCTCCGAGCCATCGGTGAAAGGGTAAAGGCCCTCGGCATTGAGTGTAGTGTGGCAGGATAGATAGAGAAGAGAAGGCAACACAATGATAACGACAGAACAGATAAAAGATCTCGTCAGAAGGCGCGACGACCTCTACCGCTACCTCGCCATCGAGGATAGGCGCATAGCGCACGAGGAGGAGCAGCTCAAGACCACCGCCCCCGACTTCTGGGACCACCCCGAGGAGGCCGAAAAACAGCTCAAGAAGGTCGCCACCATAAAGAGTTGGATCGACGACTACGAAGCCCTCGCCACCCTTGTGGACGACCTGGAGGTGATGGCCGACTTCGCAAAGGAGGGTGCCGCCACCGAGGATGAGCTCCAGAACCACTTCGCCAAGACACTCGAGGCCACCGAGGCACTCGAGATGCGCAATATGCTCCGTGGCGAGGAGGACAAGCTCGGTGCGATTGTGGATATCAACTCGGGCGCAGGTGGCACCGAGAGCCTCGATTGGGCCTCGATGCTACTGAGGATGTACACCCGCTGGGGCGAGCGCAACGGCTTCAAGGTGAGGGTGCAGGACTTCCAGGCAGGCGAGGAGGTGGGCGTCAAGTCGGCCACCCTGCTCTTCGAGGGCGACTACGCCTACGGATACCTCAAGAGTGAGAGCGGCGTGCATCGTATGGTGCGACTCTCCCCCTTCAACGCCAACAACAAACGACAGACCACCTTCGCATCGGTCTTCGTGTCGCCCGCCGTGGATGACACCATAGAGATTACCATCAATCCCGCCGACTACGAGTGGGACACCTATCGCAGTAGCGGTGCGGGCGGCCAGAATGTCAACAAGGTCGAGACGGGCGTGCGTCTGCGCTACCACGGCAAGGATGCCGACACGGGCGAGCCCGTGGAGTTCCTCATCGAGAACACCGAGACCCGCTCACAGCTTATGAACCGTGAGAACGCACTGCGCATCCTCCGCTCGAAGCTATATCAGAGGGAACTCGACAAGCGTATGGCACTGCAGAACGAACTCGAGAAGGGCAAAAAGCGCATCGAGTGGGGCTCACAGATTCGCTCCTATGTCTTCGACGACAGGCGTGTGAAGGACCACCGCACAGGCCATCAGACCTCCGCCGTGGAGGCCGTTATGGATGGCGACATCGACGCCTTCATCAAGGCCTATCTTATGGGAGTTGAAAGTTGAAAATTCCCTAAAAGCGGAGTGCTGAGTGCTAAGTGCTAAAAAACCGCCTTTGGAGAAGTCCACAGGCGGTTTTTGTATCATAGTTT
>JAGBYS010000137.1 GCA_017628675.1 Tidjanibacter sp. | reverse complement strand
GCGAGTGGGTTTTGTGAGGGGATTTTTGTGCCAAATTTCTGGAGCGAGTCCGCAGTTTACTGGGGGTAAATGAGGAACTCGCTATCTGGAATTTGGCACAAAAATCACCCGCAAAGCACGCTCGCTAAAGTAGGTCTTCGATATAATCAGCCTCAATGCGCAGGTTATCCACAATGAAGCCCTGACGCTCGGGGGTGTTGGTACCCATATAGAACTCGAGCATCGTGTGGATGGGCTCCTCGGCCGAAATCTTCACGGGCTCCAGCCTCATATTGGGGCCGATGAACTCCTTGAACTCGCTCGAGGAGATCTCACCAAGACCTTTGAATCGGGTAACCTCATAGTTGGGACCTATCTGCTCCATAGCCCTCTGCTTCTCCTCTTCGTTGTAGCAGTAGATGACCTTGGTCTGCTGCTTGTTCTGCACACGGAACAGAGGTGTCTGCAGGACAAAGAGGTGGTTCTGGCGGATGACCTCGGGGAAGAACTGCAGGAAGAAGGTCATCATCAGCAGGCGGATGTGCATACCGTCCACATCGGCATCGGTTGCGATGATGATCTTGTTGTAGCGCAGGTTGTCGATGCTCTCCTCGATGTCGAGTGCCGCCTGCAGCAGGTTGAACTCCTCGTTCTTGTAGACGAAGGTTTTGCTCTCGCCATAGCAGTTCTTGGGCTTACCACGCAGCGAGAAGACGGCCTGTGTCTGCACATCCCTCGAGGCGGTAATCGAACCACTCGCCGACAGACCCTCGGTGATGAAGATCATTGACTCCTCCTTGCGGGCATTCTTGGTGTCGCAGTAGTGAATCTTGCAGTCGCGCAGCTGGCGGTTATTGAGGCTCACCTTCTTGGCAATCTCCCTGGCCTTCTTCTGCACGGTGGAGATAGCCTTGCGCTCCTTCTCATTGTCGGCAATCTTCTTATTGAGGATGGTTGCCGTCTCGGAGTGCATATGGAGGTAGTCGTCGAGCTCCTGCTTCACGAAGTCGCCAATGAACTGGCGCACCGACAGCAGCCCGGGACCCATATTCTTCGAGGAGAGTTTAATCTTGGTCTGGCTCTCAAACTCGGGCTCCTCGACGCTCACGCTGATGGCCGCAATGATCGACCCCCTGACATCCGAGGGGTCGTAGTCCTTCTTGAGGAACTCCTTGATGGTCTTGGCCACCGCCTCCTTGAAGGCCGCCTGGTGGGTACCGCCCTGGGTGGTGTGCTGCGAGTTGACGAACGAGAAGTAGGTCTCGCCATAGCCCGAGCCGTGGGTGAAGGCAATCTCGATGTCCTTACCCTTCAGATGAATGGGGGTGTAGAGGGGCTCCTCGCCGAGGTTCTCCTCCAGCAGGTCCAACAGACCGTGCTTCGACTCATACTTCTTGCCATTGAGGCGGAACACAAGGCCCGTGTTCAGGTAGGTGTAGTTCCTGACCTTCTGCTCCACATACTCGGGGTTGTAGTCGTAGATGCCGAAGATCTCCTCATCCACCAGGTAGCGCACCATCGTGCCCGACTTGTCGGTGAGGTTGGCCTCCCTGCGGTCCTCCTTGAGCACACCCTGCTCGAAGACTACCGTGCGCGACTCACCGTCACGCACACTCCTGGCCTCGAAGTGGGTGGAGAGGTAGTTCACAGCCTTCAGACCCACACCATTCAGACCCACCGTCTTCTTGTAGCCCGCACCGTTATACTTACCACTCACATTCATCTCGCCCACACACGCATCGAGCATATTCAGAGGGATACCACGACCATAGTCGCGGATGGTCACCCACTTATCCTCAATGGTGATGTCAATCTGTGAGCCATAGCCCATCGTGAACTCGTCCACCGAGTTGTCCACAACCTCCTTGATGAGGGTGTAGATGCCGTCCTCGGGGAGCGTACCGTCACCGAGCTTACCAATCCACATACCGGGCCTCAAGCGCACCTGCTCCCTCGGGGGCAACTTCTTGATGTCCTCGTCTGTGTACTGCGTTGTTATCTTTTTGTTCTCTTCCATTCTTTTTTCTTTGCGCCTTTGGCGTTTCTTTTCTCCGCTTTTTATAAAAAGCGGAACCAAAAATTTTTAGACGATACTGCGTATCGCTGTAACCTTAAGCCGTAATTCTAACCATAGTCTTGCTTCGGAGTCCCGGTACTCGCCGAGGCCATTGCCACTTTCAATTTCCTTTTGGCCCTTTTGGCCCTTTCGGCCCCTTCTCAATTGTCCATTGTCAATTTTCAATTTTCAATTGTTCGAGTGCCTCCACCGACGCCTCCTTCACCCTCTCGGCCAACTCCCTTGCGGGGGTTGCCTTCACCTGCTCGGCAGGGATGGGGTCGAGCACACGGATTACCAGCCTGCGGGAGTTGAGCCTGCGGCCCTTGAAGAGCCCCTTGGTGCCCAGCATCACACAGGGTGCTATGGCCACACCATTCTCCTGGGCCAGACGGAAGGCGCCATCCTTGTAGCGGTGGATGTTGCCGTCCTTGGTGCGTGTGCCCTCGGGGAAGATGAAGACGCTGGTGCCGGCCTTCAGGTGCTCCGTGCCCTGCTCCATAACGGCCACGGCGGCCGAGGCTGTGCCCCTGCGGATGACAATGTCGCCCCTCATACCGAGCATCCAACCGATGGCGGGGATGTTCCTCACCTCCACCTTCGACACAAACTTAAACTTCCACAACGGGAGGAAGAATGCCAAGGGAATGTCGAAGAAGGACTGGTGGTTGCAGGTGATCACATAGGTCTGCTTGGGGTCGAGCTTCTCGGCACCCTCCACCCTCACACGCCAGACGGGCGAGAAGAGGTAGACCATACGGGCCACCACCCTCGAGAGTGCCATCACGGGGCGGCGCTCCTTGTCGAAAAGGAGCGAGTAGAGCCACGCAAGGGCCATTGCAATGAGCGAGATGATGGCCCACACAACAATCACGAGGATGTATATTACCAGCAAAATTACTTTCATAATGTCCAAAGTCTAAAGTCTGACTAACCTAAGTTCGAGCCGTACGAAACGCTCAAACGAGTCTATTCCAATAAAGTTGCAATTTTACGAATTATTTTTGGTTTGCGAGCCCTTTCGACACCTATTTTTATTAACAATTTTCAATTCCCAATTAATTCACTATCTTTGTTGTTTGAACCAACACGACAGAAGTATGAAAAAGGCATATGTATTCCCTGGTCAGGGAAGCCAATTTAGCGGTATGGGCAAGGAGCTCTACGACTCTTCGCCCGCCGCACGAGAGCTCTTCGAGGAGGCCGACAGGATCCTCGGCTTTGAGATCTCGAAGATTATGTTCGAGGGCTCCGCAGAGGAGCTCAAGCAGACCAAGGTGACTCAGCCTGCGGTCTTCATCCACTCCGTGGCGGCAGCCGTAGCCCTTGGCGAGGATTTCACCCCCGCGATGGTTGCGGGCCACTCGCTCGGCGAGTTCAGCGCCCTTGTAGCCTCCGGTGCTCTCAGCTTCGAGAGCGGCCTCCGACTGGTCTACGCACGCGCTATGGCTATGCAGAAGGCTTGCGAGGAGGTGCCCTCCACAATGGCGGCCATCCTGGCCCTTGCAGACGAGAGGGTTGAGGAGATTTGCGATGGTATTGAGGGTGTGGTTGCGGCCAACTACAACTGCCCCGGTCAGGTGGTCATCTCGGGCACCACAGAGGGTGTCCAGAAGGCCTGCGAGGCCCTCAAGGCGGCGGGTGCCAAACGCGCACTCCCTCTGGCAGTTAGCGGTGGTTTCCACTCACCCTGTATGGCCTCCGCAAGGGAGCAGCTGAGGGTAGCCATAGAGCAGACCGAGTTCCTCGAGCCACGCTGCCCCATCTACCAGAATGTGGACGCCAAGCCCCACACCTCGCCCGAGGAGATAAAGGCCAACCTCATAGCCCAGCTGACCTCGCCCGTAAGGTGGACCCAGAGTGTCAGGGCGATGCTCGCCGACGGTGCCGAGGAGTTTGTTGAGTGTGGCCCCGGAGCGGTCCTCACGGGTCTTATCTCGAAGATTAAAGCATAAACTAAATAAAAAACTAACTCCACTATGAAATTCAAAGTTATCGTTTCAATTTTAGCTATGATTACTACACCGAGCGCTTGCAGCGACCAGAACTCGGCAAGCAGGGTCAACCCTCTGTTGGAGGAGTGGAACACCCCCTACGGCATACCTCCCTTCGAGAAGATCAAGGTGAGCGACTATATGCCCGCCTTCAGCTACGCTATGGAGCAGCACAAGGCCGAGATTGAGGCTATCGTTGCCAATCCCGAGCCCGCCACCTTTGAGAACACCATCCTCGCACTGGACAATGCGGGAGAGATGCTCAACAACATCTCCAACACCTTCTTCCTCATCGCCGTTGCGGACACCAACCCCGAGATGCAGAAGGTGGAGGTGGAGATTTCGCCCCTGCTGACTGCCCACTCGGATGAGATTATGATGAACACCGGACTCTTCGAGCGTGTTAAGAAGGTCTATAACAACCGTGCGGTGCTGGATACCCTGCAGCAGAGGCTCACCGAGAAGACATTCAAGGAGTTTGAGCGCAGTGGTGCCAACCTCTCAGCCGAGAAGCAGGCCGAGCTCTCAGAGATAAACCGCAAACTCTCGGAGGCCACCGTGAAGTACTCCCAGAACCTGCTGGCCGCCAATGCAGCCTATGAGCTCGTTCTGGAGGAGGAGCAGACCAAGGGCCTTCCCTCGACCGTCAAGAATGTGGCACGCGAGGAGGCCAAGGAGCGTGGCTACAACGGCAAGTACCTCTTCACCCTTGCACGCCCCAGCATCTTCCCCTTCCTCACCTACTCCACCGAGCGCGACCTGCGCAAGGAGATCTACACCGCCTACATCGAGCGTTGCAACGGTGGCGAGTGGGACAACACCGCCCTCATCAGCGAGATCCTCTCGCTCCGCATCCGCCGTGCACAATTGCTCGGCTATAAATCCCACGCCCACTATGTTCTGGACGATGTGATGGCCAAGAAGCCCGAGGCAGTATATGAACTTCTGGACGAGCTCTGGGGCCCCTCGCTCGAGAGTGCCAAGAGGGAGATGGCCGAGATGAAGAGTATGTACTATCGCGACCACCTCTCCAACGACTTTGAGGCTTGGGATTGGTGGTACTACTCGGAGAAGGTGCGCAAGCAGCGCTACAACCTCGACGACCAGGCCATCCGCCCCTACTTCTCGCTCGAAAATGTGCGCCAGGGCGTCTTCACCCTCTGCAACCGCCTCTACGGCATCACCTTCACCCCCATCAACATCGCCGCCTACAACAAGGAGTGCTCGACCTTCAAGGTGGAGGATGTAGACGGCACCCTGCTGGGCGTTGTCATCTTCGACTTCCACCCCCGTGCCAGCAAGAGTGGTGGCGCGTGGTGCGGCGAGTTTGTGTCGATGAGCCTGAAGGATGGCAAGCGTGTAACTCCTGTAGTAACTGTCGTTTGCAACTTCACCCGCCCCTCGGGCAACACCCCCTCGCTGCTCTCCATCGACGAGACCGAGACCTTCTTCCACGAGTTCGGTCACGCACTCCACAACCTCTTCGCACAGGTGCCCTACAAGGGTCTGGCAGGTGTTGAGAGGGACTTCGTGGAGCTCCCCAGCCAGATTATGGAGAACTGGGCTATGGAGCCTGCAATGCTCAAGACCTACGCCATCCACCACCAGACCGGCGCAGTCATCCCCGACAATATGATCGGCCGCATCCAGCAGAGTTCGCTCTTCAATCAGGGCTTTATGACCACCGAGCTGCTGGCCGCCTCCATCATCGATATGGATGTCCACACCCTCACCTCCACCGAGGGCCTCGACATTATGGCCTACGAGAAGAAGATGCTCGAGGAGAAACGCGGCCTCATCGGCCAGATAGCACCCCGCTACCGCCTGCCCTACTTCTCCCACATCTTCGATGGTGGCTACTCGTCGGGCTACTACTCCTACATCTGGGCCGAGGTACTCGACAAGGATGCCTACCAGGCCTTTGTGGAGAGTGGCGACCTGTTCGACAAGCAGACCGCCGCTCGTCTGCGCACCCTTCTGGCCGCAGGTGGCACCAAGGATGGTATGGAGCTCTACCGCGACTTCCGTGGCGCCGAGCCCAGCCGTCTGCCCCTGATGGTGTCGCGCGGCTTTATGGACCCCTCGGTGCTCAAACCCCAAGAGGAGGAGGCCATAATCGACGGCACAGGCATCGAGGAGGGCTCTATCCCCACCACCTATGAGCAGCCCGCTGAGGGCCAGATAAAGCTGCACAAGAATCACAATACCAATGCGATTCGCGGTGGCGACAAGCAGACCCCCGGCAAACGCACCTTAACCCCCGCAGGGAAACTCAAGGTGAAAACCGAGAAGAAATAACAAAAAAACGCCCCTCGCGATAGTTGCGAGGGGCGATTTTTTCTAAT
>JAGBYS010000136.1 GCA_017628675.1 Tidjanibacter sp. | reverse complement strand
TGCCCACAAAGTCGATCTCGTCGATGTTGATTGTCAGCAGCTTGCCCTTGTAGGAGGCGATCCACTCGTTGTAGCGGTTGTTGAGCCTCTCCAGGTACTCCAGGTCGATGTTCTTCTCATACTCGCGGCCACGCTTGAGAATCTGACGCACGAGGGTGGGAACGCTCGCCTTGAGGTAGATGAGGATGTCGGGTGCGGGCACCAGGTCGGTAGCCAGCGTGAAGATCTTCATATAGGTGCCGTAGTCCCTGGAGCTCATAAGGCCCATCTGGTGGAGGTTGCCTGCGAAGATGTGGGCGTCCTCGTGGATGGTCCTGTCCTGCACCACATTACCGGTGCTCTCGCTGAGCATCTGGAGTGTCTGGTTGATGCGGCTGCCGAGGAAGAACATCTGGAAGTTGAACGACCAGCGGTTCATATCCTCGTAGAAATCAGCGATATAAGGATTGTCGATATCCTCATAGTATGCCTTGGCACCGTAGTGGGCCGAAAGAATCTCGGTGAGCGAAGTCTTGCCGCTGCCGATGTTACCTGCGATTGCTATATACATATTTTTTGAGTTATTAGTTGTCAGTCTTGAGTCGTTAGCCTTGTCGTGTCTGGGCGAAGGCCTTGAGGCGCTCGATGTAGGTGCGCTCGCCACTCAGGCGTGGAATCTTTATCTGTCCACCCAGTCGGCCCTCCGAGCGCAGTAGCTCCTCGAAGGTGTCGGGGGCTACGCGTGTGACGGTGGGGCGGAGCAGTGTGAAGTTATTCTTGCGCTTGGTGGCATAGTCGCTATTGGCCTCCTGGAGAGCCTTGTCGAGAGCATCCACAAAGGCCTCCATATCGCTCGGCTCGCGGTGGAAGCTCACCACCCACTCGTGGGCACCCTTGCTGCTTTCGCCCTCGATGTCGCCCATAAAGATGGGGGCCATCGTGTACTCCTTGATCTCGGCTCCTGTTTGGCGGCAGGCCTCGTAGATGGCGCTCTCGGCGTTGTCGATGATGACCTCCTCGCCAAAGGCGTTCACGAAGAGTTTTGTGCGGCCCGTGAAGCGGAACTTGTAGGGCGTGGTCTGGGTGAAGGAGATGGTGTCGCCTATGAGGTAGCGCCAGAGTCCGTTGCTGGAGGTGATAATCAGGGCGTAGTTTTTGCCTACCTCCACACCCTCCAGGGGTACAACCTTGGAGTAGTCGCCCAGCGAGTCGGTGGGCAGGAACTCATAGAAGCAGTTGTAGTCGAGCATCAGCAGCATCTCGTCGGTGTAGGGCTGCTCGGCGATGCCAAAGAAGCCTTCGGAGGCGTTGTAGGTCTCGAAGTACTTCATATTGTTGCTGGGGAAGAGTTTTTCGTACTGCGCCTTGTAGGGCTTGAAACTCATACCGCCGTGTACGAACAGTTCCATATTGGGCCACACCTCCAAGAGGTTCTGCTTGCCCGAGTACTCCAGCACCCTCTGCATCATCACAAGGTTCCACGAGGGAACACCCGTGAAGGCCCTCACATCCTTCTGTGTGGAGGTCTGGCAGATGAGGTCTACCTTCTCGTCGAAGCTGGGCAGCAGTGCTATCTTCTTGCTCGGCTCGCGGAACTTCATCGCAATCCTCGGGGTGTTGTCGATGAGCACGCTCGAGAGGTCGCCCACGGGAATCTTGTCACCACTCTTCTCGAGGCGTTTGCTACCACCCAGGGTGAGCATCTTGCCGAGGAAGGTGTTGCTGTTGGGGTAGAGGTTGGTGTAGATGGCCGCAATGTCCAGCGGACCCCTCATATGCGAATCCTTGAGGCCCTGCTTGGTCAGAGGGATGAACTTGCTCACGCTGCCTGTGGTGCCCGACGACTTGCAGAACCAACCCACGGGCCCATTCCAGGTGACCCTCTTCTCGCCCTGGCGTATGCGCTCCGAGTAGGGAGCAAAGTCGGCATACTCCATCACGGGCACCCTCTTGCGGAACTCCGAGTAGGGGAGCCCCTCGTGGAGTCCCTTCTCCTTGCCGAAGGCTGTCTTGGCACCCGCCTTCACCAGGCGAGCATACTGCTTCTGCTGCACCTCTATGGGGTGGGCCTTGAAGTACTCGATGGCCCTGAGGCGGGGTGCAAAATAGAACCTAAGAATTTTTGTTACAAAGCTCATAATCTTCTCTCATTCTGTCCTTCTCCTCTCTCTCGCTTACTCCCCCGCGTTGGGGGATGAGGAGAAACTAATTGAAAAACTTACCTATCCTGTCAATTGCCGAGGGAAGCGAAAAGACCACCACTCGGTCGTATGCGTTAATCTGTGTTGAGCCATCCACAAGGAAGACATTGTCGGCCCTGACGATGCCGCCGATGGTTGCATCTGCGGGGAAGCCGAGCTCCGCAACGGGAACCTTTGTGGCGGGCGAGTTGGGCTTGACGATGAACTCCAGCACCTCGGCCTGTGAGCCCCTCAGGCAGCGGATGGCCTGCACATCGGTGTTCATCGTGAAGCGGAAGATGTTGTTGGCCGTGACCATCTTCTTGTTGATGATGGTGTCGATACCGATGCTCTCGGCGAGGTTTATGTAGTGGAGGTTCTCCACCTCGGCAATCACCTTTTGAACTCCCATCTTCTTGGCCAGCATAGCCGCCAGAATGTTCGTTTCGCTGCGACCCGTCACTGCCACAAAGGCATCCATACTGGGCAAGCCCTCCTCCAACATAGCCTCCATATCACGACCATCCTCA
>JAGBYS010000135.1 GCA_017628675.1 Tidjanibacter sp. | reverse complement strand
GGCGCAAGTGGCGCCGTAGGACAAGAATTCTTGCGCATCCTGGCCGAGAGGGAGTTCCCCATCGACCAGCTCTACCTCTTCGGTAGCGAGCGTAGCGCAGGTACGGAGTATGAGTTCCGCGGTAAGAAGTATACCGTGCAGCTGCTCCAGCATAACGACGATTTCAAAGGTATCGATGTGGCCTTCGTGTCGGCAGGTGGCGGCACCTCCAAGGAGTTTGAGAAGACCATCACCAAGCACGGCACCATTATGATTGACAACTCGAGCGCCTTCCGTATGGACAAGGATGTACCCCTGGTGGTGCCCGAGGTCAACCCCGAGGATGCGAAGAATGCTCCCCGCAGGGTGATTGCCAACCCCAACTGCTCGACCATCCAGATGGTCGTAGCTCTGGCCGCCCTCGAGAAGATTGCACACATCAAGAGGGTACACGTGGCCACCTATCAGGCAGCCAGCGGTGCGGGTGCTATGGGCATTGCCGAGCTCGAGCAGCAGTATAGCGAGATTGCCGAGGGCAAGAAAACTACAGTCAATAAGTTTGCCTATCAGCTTGCAGGCAATGTCATCCCCCATATCGATGTTTTTGCCGAGGAGGACTACACCAAAGAGGAGCTGAAGATGTACTACGAGACACAGAAGATTATGCACTCCGACATCGCCGTGAGCGCAACCTGTGTGAGGGTGCCCGTTGCAAGGGCCCACTCGGAGGCCATCTGGGTGGAGTTCGAGAGGCCCGTGTCGGTTGAGGAGGCTCGCAAGGCGTTCCTCGAGGCCGAGGGCATTGTTGTGGAGGACACCCCTTCGGAGAAGAGGTATCCTATGCCTCTGTTTGTGGCGGAGACCACTCCCGTATTTGTAGGTCGTCTTCGCTCGGATATCGCCAACCCCAACGGCCTCACCTTCTGGTGCGTAGCCGACCAGATCCGCAAGGGTGCAGCCCTGAACGCTGTGCAGATTGCCGAGAAGTTGTTCTTATAGAACAACCCATTGCCATAAAAAAAGGGCCGACAGAGTTTCTGTCGGCCCTTTTTATTGCAGCTTAGGCACAAGGTTTGCTCCGAGAGAGAGTGACAAGTTACACTAAACAACAACTCTTCACAAAAAAAACAGTTTTGGATTATGAAACGAATTGTTCTTCTTTTGGTCGGCACGCTGCTTGTTGCCTGGTCGGCATCGGCACAACTGCTCAGCTTCGGTGCCAGAGTCGGTATCGGCACCGGCAACTACAATTTCAACTCGCTCTCGATAGCCGGCGGTACCCTTGAGCCCGCAGGTAACCGAGTGAGCGGCTATCAGGCGGCACTCTTTATGAGGCTATCCATCCCCAAGTTTGTCTACATTCAGCCCGAGGTGCAGCTCGCCCAGAGGGACTATGTGCTCGGCTTTAAGGCCCCATCTCAGCCCAAGGAGTTCAAGACGGTGCGCACCCATAGGGTGGACATTCCTCTGCTGGTGGGCATCAAGATGGGGAATGTGAGGCTCTTTGGTGGTCCCGTGTGGCGCATAGACTCCCAGCAACAGATTGAGGGCGGAGGCACTACACCCTTCAACATCTTTTTCAACGACAACGACATAGCAGCCGTGGGCGGCGTGGGTGTCGAGTTCGACGGCGTGGTGATAGAGGTGCGCTACTCGGGCTACCTCAAGCAGACCAAGGCCGAGATGAAGGTGGCAAGCGAACGCCGCCAGGTGGACATCACCGAGGACAACACCATTCAGGTGAACTTCGGACTCTTTTTCTAAGAATTAACAATTGGGAGCGGCAACGGCCGCAGCGAGTACTGGGAATCCTAAGCACACGCGTAGGTATAGCGATACGAAGTATCGCACAAAAGTTTTTCGGGCGCCTTTTTACAAAAAGGCGCGAAAACTAAAACAAGGGAGCAAGGAGCTTGGCGACAGGCTCCATTATTTTGCTTAGTTTCTGACGCCGCGGCCACGACTCGGCAGTAACCTCCTCGGCATCCTCGAGATCTGCCAGAAAGTCGTCACGCAGCTGGCAGGTGGTAGGGTTGTCGTAGATGATGGCCTGCACCTCGAAGTCGTCCTCGAAGCTGCGGTAGTCGAGGTTGGCAGAGCCCACCGTGCAGAGTTCATCGTCGATGACGATGAATTTGGAGTGGTTGAAGCCTTTGTGGTAGAGATAGAGCTTTGCGCCCGACTCCAAAAGCACATCGACATAGGAGTAGCTCGCCCACGAAACAATGAGGTTGTCGCCCCTGACGGGAATCAGTATCCTCACATCCACACCACTGAGGGCCGCAACCTTCAGGGCTGTGAGAATGGCGGCGTCGGGGAGCAGATAGGGGGTCGAGATGTAGACATAGCGGTGGGCCTTGGTGATGGCCGCAAAGTAGGAGTGCTTGATGGAGGCGTAGGGCGAATCGGGACCCGAGGTGGCAATCTGCATAGGGCAGAGGTTATCCACTCTGACAGGCGGGAAGTAGCGCGCGTCGCTGAGCGTCTGACCCTCGGTCACGAATGCCCAATCGGTCACGAAGATGGTCTGGAGCATAGCCACCGACTCGCCCTCCAGACGGAGGTGCGTGTCGCGCCAAATGCCCCTACCCTTGATGCCGTCGAGATACCTGTCGGCGATGTTCATACCGCCCGTATAGCCCACCTGGCCGTCGATGACCACAATCTTGCGGTGGTTGCGATAGTTGGCAAGGCTCGAAAAGCGGGTGAAGAAGACGGGCATAAAGCACCTTACATCAATGCCCGCCTGGCGCATACGCTCCACATCGCCTCTCCTGAGGGCACGGCCTCCTACGCTGTCGTAGATGACCCTCACCTCCACACCGTGGGCTGCACGCTCGGAGAGCACCCTGAACATATCCTCGAAGAGGTGGCCGCTCTCGATGCCAAAGAACTCAATGTGGATGAAGTGCTCGGCACGGGCCATATCGCCAAACATACGGGGGAAGCAGTTGGAGCCGTTGTTGAGAATCTCCACACGGTTATTGAGGGTGAGTATCGCACGCGAATTGTTGAGCATAAGGGTGATAAGACTCCTGTCGGCAATGGCCAGGTCGTCACACACGGGGAGTTCCTTGAGCTGGTCGCCGCTCATCTTCTCTATGAGCTCGTTGTCGAAGAGCTCCTTCTGCATAAAGGTCCTCTGCTTTCGGTGATTGCGCCCAAAGGCCAGAAAGAGAATCATACCACCCACTGGGAACATCGTGATGACCATAATCCAGGCCAGGGAGATGACCGGCTCGCGCCTCTCGGCAATAACGAAAGCGACCATCAGAACGACGAAAACGGTGTATGTGAACGATACGATCGTCCAGATGTCCGTGAAGCTAAATGTGCCGCTGCTCAAAAACATACAACTATCAGTTTTGGGGTGGAGTACAAATTTAACACAAATTTTGTTTTTTAGAAAAAACACCTTACCTTTGTGACAGATTTTGGGGCATTTAATGCAGAATTTGTTTGGGTTTCGATCTTCTGATAGATCGAAATTCATATTTTTTTCGCGCCAATCCAAAGCAACGAATTTAAGATAGATTAACAATAAAAAACCAGAGAGATTACTATGGCAAACGAAACAATTGTCCTGACCAAAGAAGGATACAACAAAATGAAAGCCGAATTGGACCAGCTGCGCATTGTTGAGCGACCCAAAGCAGCCGAGGCTATCGCCGAGGCCCGCGACAAAGGCGACCTCTCCGAAAATGCCGAATACGACGCTGCCAAAGAGGCTCAACGCAACCTCGAGGAGAAAATTATGCGTATGGAGATCACCCTCGCCAACGCACGCATCATAGATGAGTCCCACCTCGACAAGAGCAAAGTGCAGATTCTCAATCGTGTACGCATCCGCAACGCCAAGACCGGTGCCGAGATGGAGTACACCCTTGTAGGCGACCACGAGGCCAACCTCGCCGAGGGCAAACTCTCGGTTGAGACCCCCATCGGCCACGCATTGCTCGGCCACAAGAAGGGCGATAAGATTGAGGTGCAGGTACCCGTGGGCATTATGGAGTTCGAGATCCTCGACATCTCCATCTAATCTCGCACGAGTTACACACACCATAGTTCGGCAGACCATCGGTTTGCCGAACTTTTTTTTATGCACATAGCCATTGATTTACTGACAGTTAGTGGCGGGCGAGAGAAAAAGTGAAAAAAAATTCCAACGGCGTGCAACAAAATGCCCCACTTTTGCATCTATAGTGTAAGAAGGTCGCCTTTCTCTCCCTTCGGTGGCCTTTCCTACCAACTTCTAATAGAGATGTGCCGAGTGTGTGGTAATGGCACATCCAACAAAAGAGTCTGCTCCGTGACGGCGCAGACTCTTTTCCGTTATATTGAGATATGAGGATTGCGAGAAGGGCCGAAAGGGCCAAAAGGGCCGAAAAAAACTCCTTAAGGTCCTTAAGGACCGATGGGACTTATGGGGCTTATAGGTCTTATAGGTCTTATAAGTCTTATAGGCCCCATTGTCTGCAGGTTGGTAGACGGTAGGCAAAAAACGCATAGAGCGGAGGGAATTTTTTTCCAAACAAAGGAGCGAGTCCGCAGGGCACAACGGTGCCAGCGAGTGAGGGTGGTGCTACCGGCCGCTTTCCCTTGAAACAAAAAAACGCATAGAGCGGAGGGATTTCAAGGCGCACAAGAAAGCGGGCCCGCAGCTTACTCGAGGTAAGTGAGGAGCCCGCTTATCGCAGTGCAACGCGGAAATCACCCGCTATATGCGTTTTTTAGAATTCGGAGGTGAATTTAAAGCGTATATCGGGGAATTTTTCAATGGCCAGTTGGAGCGCGTAGGAGGTATCCGCAAGGAACACATCGCGGCCGTGCTTATCCACCGCCATATTGGTGAACTTACGCTTCTTGAAGTCGGCAAGCTGCTCAGCGTTGTCGGACTCTATCCAGCACGCCTTGTGGATGGCGATGGGCTCCCAACGACACTTGGCGCTATACTCGTGCTCGAGTCGGTACTGGATGACCTCAAACTGGAGCGCACCCACCGTGCCGATAATCTTGCGGCCATTGAGCGACGAGGTGAAGAGCTGAGCCACACCCTCATCCATAAGTTGGTCGATACCCTTGGCGAGCTGCTTGAACTTCTGGGGGTCGGCATTCTCGATGTAGCGGAACATCTCGGGTGCAAAGGAGGGAATACCGGTAAATTTGAGCTTCTCGCCCTCGGTGAAGGTGTCGCCAATCTTGAAGTTACCCGTATCGTGAAGTCCCACAATATCACCTGCATAGGCGATATCCACAACCGACTTCTTCTCGGCCAGGAAGACGCTGGGCGAGGAGAACTTCATCTGCTTGCCGCTGCGCACGTGGAAGTAGTTTTTACCCCTCTCGAAGGTGCCGCTGCAAATCTTCAGGAAGGCGAGACGGTCGCGGTGGTTGGGGTCCATATTGGCGTGAATCTTGAAGACAAAGCCCGTCATCTTCTCCTCGGTGGCCTCCACGGTGCGGGTTTCGGTGGGGGCGGCGTGGGGCGAAGGTGCAATGCGGATGAAGGTCTCCAGAAGCTCCCTTACGCCAAAGTTATTCACCGCCGAGCCGAAGAATACGGGGGCCAGCAGACCCTGAAGATAGAGGTCCCTATCGAAGGGCTCGAAGAGCTCGGCAACCATCTCCAGATTCTCGTGCAGCTCGTCGGCACTCTTGGCACCAATGTGGGTAGCCAGAGCGGGGTCATCGAGGGTGAGGTGGATACTCTCGGCAATATACTGGCGGTCGACCTCCTTGAACAGGGCGAGGCTCTCGTCGAAGATGTTGTAGACACCCTGGAACGAGTTGCCGCTACCGATGGGGAACGAGAGGGGGCGCACGGCAATCTGCAACTCCTGCTCAATCTCCTCCAAGAGCTCAAAGGGCTCCTTGCAGGG
>JAGBYS010000134.1 GCA_017628675.1 Tidjanibacter sp. | reverse complement strand
GGCCTTGATGTGAAGGTTGCCATTGAGCGTATGTGGGATGAGATTGAGGCTCGTGGCTTGGGCAAACGCAAGGTGAATTACCGCCTTCGTGACGCCATTTTCAGCCGTCAGCGCTATTGGGGCGAGCCCTTCCCCATCTACTACAAAGACGACGTAGCACACCCCCTCGCTCCCGAGCAACTACCTCTCGAACTTCCCGAGGTTGAGAAGTTCACCCCCACTGCCGAGGGTGAGCCCCCATTGGCCCGCTCGGAGAAGTGGTACAATGCCGAGGGTTACCCCTACGAGACCAGCACAATGCCTGGTTTTGCGGGCTCTTCGGCCTACTACTTGCGCTATATGGATCCCCGCAATAACGACGCTCTTGTGAGCCGCGAGGCAAACGAGTATTGGCGCAACGTGGATTTGTATATCGGTGGTATTGAGCACGCTACGGGCCACCTTATCTACTCGCGTTTCTGGAACAAATTCCTCTTCGACCTGGGTGTGATTTGCGAGGATGAGCCCTTCAAGAAACTCGTGAACCAGGGTATGATTCAGGGCCGCTCCAACTTTGTGTATCGCGTGGTGGGCACCAACAAGTTCGTGTCCTACGGCCTGAAGGACCAGTACGAAACACAGGAGATTCACACCGATGTGAACATCGTGAAGAACGACATCCTCGACCTTGACGCCTTCCGTGCTTGGAGGCCCGAGTTTGCCGATGCGGAGTTCATCCTCGAGAACGATAAATACATCTGCGGATGGGCTATCGAGAAGATGAGCAAGAGTATGTTCAATGTGGTCAACCCCGACTACATCGTAGATAACTATGGCGCCGACACGCTGCGTATGTACGAGATGTTCCTCGGTCCTCTGGAGCAGAGCAAACCCTGGGATACCAACGGTATCGACGGCGTTCACAAGTTCCTGCGCCGCCTCTGGAGCAAGTTCTTCGACAAGGCGGGCAACTTCTGCGTGAGCGACGAGGAGCCTACGGCTGCCGAGCTGAAGACCCTCCACAAGACCATCAAGAAGGTGAGGGAGGATATCGAGAACTTCTCGTTCAACACCTCCATTGCGGCCTTTATGATCTGCCTCAACGAGCTGGGTCAGTGCAACAAGAGAGCCATCCTGGAGCCTCTGGCAGTGCTCCTGTCGCCCTTCACTCCCCACATCACCGAGGAGCTCTGGCACCTATTGGGTAATGAGGGCTCCATCTGCGACGCCCACTACCCCGAGTTCAACCCCGACTACTTGGTTGAGAACTCGTTTGAGTACCCCGTGTCGTTCAACGGCAAGATGAGGTTCAAAAAATCGCTGCCTCTGGGTATCTCCAACGACGAAATTCAGGCTCTGGTGCTGGCCGACGAGCAGACGGCCAAATATACCGAGGGTAAGACTCCCAAGAAGGTCATCATAGTGCCCGGCAAGATTATCAACATCGTACTGTAAGATAACGAGTTAGGTGGGCCAGACAAGGCCCACCTAATTATTTCAATAAAGAACAAAAAAATGGATTTGCTGACACTCCTTCTTATCGCCGTGGGCGTCTCGATGGACGCCTTCTCGGTGGCCATCTGCAAGGGCCTCTCGCTCAGGCGCACGACCATTGGCCACTGCTCCCTCGTGGGGTTGTGGTTTGGTGGTTTCCAGGCACTTATGCCCACCATCGGCTATTTTGTCGGCATCCATTTCAGCGAGGCCATCGAGAGCTTCGACCACTGGCTGGCATTTGCACTGCTCGCTCTCATCGGCATCAATATGTTGCGTGAGGCGCTGGGCAAAGAGGAGCCCGAAGAGGGGTGCGAGGGGTGCAACGAAAACCCCCTGGCGGTGGGCAAGATGTTCCCCCTGGCGGTGGCCACAAGCATCGACGCACTGGCTGTGGGTGTGTCGTTTGCTGTGTTGAGCGTAGATATCTGGAGCGCAGCACTTTGCATCGGCCTCACGACCTTTCTTTTCTCCTTTGTGGGCGTGAGAATAGGCTCTATTTTCGGCGCACGCCACAAGTCCAAAGCCGAACTCGTGGGCGGCGTAATCCTCATCCTCATAGGCCTGAAAATCCTCCTCGAACACACCATTCTCGCCTAACGGCGAAATTCAAAATTCAAAATTCAAAATTGAAAGTTACCCCCGAAAGGCGGGCGGCAGAAGGAGAACGATTGGATACACTAAAAGTTTTTGGGGCGCCTTTTGGAAAAAAGGCGCGAGAAACAAGAATTTTCAACTCTCAACTTTCAACTTTCAACTCTTTGTAG
>JAGBYS010000133.1 GCA_017628675.1 Tidjanibacter sp. | reverse complement strand
ACCTTAGATACTTGATTGCCTGTCGGCCCTTTTAGCCCTTTTAGCCCTTATGGACCTTAAGGAAACTTTCACCTCTCAACTTTCAACTTTCAACTCAAAAAAAACGCCCTCCCCAAAAGGGGAGAGCGTTTTTTGTTGTTAGATATCGTCTGAGCGGAACTCGTAGCCCAGGCGTTTGCCTGTCTGTATCTTGGTGTTCTCCTGGCGGGAGAGGAACTGCTCGGCCGAAACCTTCTTGACGGTGTCGTAGGCGGGCACCAGCAGGTCGAAGCTCAGCGCATAGAGCATCGCTCGCTCCAGAATCTCGAGTATCGCACTCCTCGACACGCTCTCCTTGCCGAAATCCTCCACTCTCCAGCGCTCCTGGCGTTTGCCCTCCACGAAGAATTTGCCCTCGCGGTTGACGAAGATGCGGCCGATGAGGTAGCCCTCGTCCTCCTCGCGTTTGAACTTCATAGAGTCGGCCAGGAAGTTGTAGATGTTGATCACGCCACAGTAGCTGTTGGTGCGGTCGGCCTGAACATAGGGGTTCTGCCAGATGGGGTGGTTGCGCTCGAAGTTGAAGATGTTGGTGTGCATAACGAAGACCAGGAGGTCGCCTGCAATCTGGATCTGTGCCTCGAACTTGCCCCTATCGCTATACTCGATGCGGATGCGTTTGTCGATCTTGTCGTCGAGCTCCTCATCAATCTCGGTCGAGAACTCGTGGATGGCCTCCTTGAGCTCGCCAAAGAGTGCGTTGGTGTTGTCGAAAATCTGCTGCTTGAGGCCCGATTTGCTCACTAAGAGCTCCTTGATGTGGCCCCGTAACTCGGATTGTGATTCCATTTCTCTAATTAAAGTGGTTGTCTTTTTTTTATGTGTTGTTGTGATGTTACTTCTCGATGAAGAGCTTGTCGCCCACCGACACGGTGTAGTTCTTGTCCAGCTCGTTGTAGCGGCGGATGCTGCGCTCCGAGATGCCAAGCAGGTCGGCCAGCGACTCGAGGCTGTCGCCCTCGCGTGCCACGATATACTTGCGGCCGTCCTGGGAGAGGATGCTGTGGTTGCCGATGCGCTGAATGGCAATGGTGTAGCTATCCACATCGACCCTCTGGGGGGTGTTCTGATGGTTGGCGGCAGGCTTCTCCTCGGCGGGTTTTTGCTCGGCCACCACCTCCTCGGTGGGGCTCTCCTTGGCGGCCTCGGGCTGCTCATTGGCGGGGACCTCGGTTGCAGGTGCTCCCTCCTCGGCGGGGGTGATCTCCTCGGCGGGCTGCTCTACGACAACCTCCAGGGGCTGATAGTCGGCCAGCAGGGCGTTGTCGTACTTGTGGAGGTCATATTTCTCGATAATCTCAATCAGCAGGTCGGCATACTTGGGGTTGGTGGCATAGCCCGCCTTCTTGAGGCCGTGGGCCCACGCCTTGTAGTCCTTCATATCGAGCTCAAAGAGGGGCTGATACCACTTGCGCTCCATAAGGATGAGCGAGTGGTCGATGTAGCTCTCCAGTACCGAGTTGTAGACACGGAAACACTCCTGGGGTGCGTCGTCGTCGTGGCGATAACCCTCACCCGTCCACGAGTTGCTGCACTTGATGCCGAAGTGGTTGTTGGCCTTGACGGCCAGCTCGCTATTGCCGTTGCTCGACTCGAGCAGACCTTGTGCGAGGGTGATGCTCGCGGGGATGCCGAAGCAGGCCATCTGCTCCACTGCCAGCGGTGCATAGGTCTTGATGTACTCCTCGCGGGTCATCTTGGTGTTCTCTTTTGCCGATGCGACCACCGTGAGGAGAGTGCACAGGAGCAAAAGCGATATCTTGAAGGCAATTCTCATTTTGCGTAAGTATATGTTACAAAGCACAAAGATAGATATTTTTTGCAATGCAAAGGGTTTTTCCCTACTCCTTTTTTAATTTTTCGCTATCTTTGTGGTTGGGTAGGCAGAGAGTCCGCACTCATCCACACCCACACCAATGATGAAAAAGTCGCAAATCGAACATATCCTTGTGATCCGCCTTGGCACCCTTGCCCAGGCCGCTATGTCGGTCTATGCCCTTGTGGGGCTTGTGCGCGACTATCCCAATCTGCGCATCACGGTGCTCACCAGCCACCGCCTAAGGCCCGTCTTCCGTGGGGTCGTGGGGGTGGAGTTCATCTTCGACGACGAGGAGCAGTATCGTGGCCTTCGAGGCGAGATGCGACTCTGGCGCACGGTGCGTAGGCTCGGTGTGGATGCCGTTGCCGACCTCACCTCCTCCCTCCGCACACGAGTGCTGACCCTGATGCTTCCCCCGTGGCGAACCCGTCGTGGCCGCCTGAAGGGCGAAGGCCTCGAGGGTAGGGCGCTCACACGCAAGTATCGCAAGGTGATGGTGCAGCTGACCACCCCCGCTGACCGCTCGCGTCGCCTCTTCGGCTCGCTCGGATTGCCCTTCTGTATGCCCCAGGCCGAGCCCCCTATGCCCGTCTATATCCTGCCCGCCGTGGTGGAGATACTGCTGGGCGAGAAGAGCGGCAAGTGGGTGGGCGTCGATCTGCTCACTCACCACAACGGCACCTGCTACCCGATACCTCTCACAGCCCAGCTCGTCGATATGCTCTCGCAGTACTACCAGAAGGTGGTCATCTTCGGCTCAGGCATCTACCAGCGTCAGTTTGCCGAGGCTATGCAGGCCAAATATAATAATGTTGTTTCGGTTGCGGGCCGCGGCTCGGTGGAGGAGCAGATGGACATCCTCTCGGTGCTCGATGCGGTGGTCTGTGCCGATGGCGACATCCTGCGCCTGGCGACACTTGTGGGTACACCCTCGGTGTCGGTGTGGGGCGCAACGCACCCCTTCCTGGAGAGTGCCAACTTCGGTCAGGGCCCACAGAGCGTTGTTCAGGTGGCGCTCCCGTGTCGCCCCTGCTCTTCGAGCGGTCGCCGCAGATGCCTCTTCGGCGGCTACCAGTGTATGAACTCCATCCGCCCCGAGGAGATTTTCGAGCGCGTCTGGAATGTCACAGCTGGGAATTGAAAGTTGAAAGTTGGGAGGACTTCCAAGGTCCTTAACGCCCATTAAGGCCCCTTAAAGACCCCTAATGCCATACTCCATTTCCCCGTCTTTGGTCTGAGGTGGGGTGTTAACACCAAAATTCTTAAAAAATTTTAGTATTATTTTGTAATCCGCATAACTCGCTGTGGATTATATTGTTATACTTGCTGGATTGCGCAAAAAATGTAAAATTAATGTTAATTTATTATTAAAAAATTTTAATATATTTGGAAGTTTGAAAGAAATGCCCTTATCTTTGCAGCGAAGTTTT
>JAGBYS010000132.1 GCA_017628675.1 Tidjanibacter sp. | reverse complement strand
GCTGCGTAGCAGCGGGGGCGTGTGTCTTTTTGCGGGAAATGTCTAACGACCCGATGCCCTTATACCATAAGGACTTTATAGGCCTTATAGGTCTTATAGGCCCCATTTCCCTCACCACCAGAGGTATAGACACAATAAAAGGTCGCATCTCTGCGACCTTGCTCCTCAGCTAGGACTTGAACCTAGGACCCCCTGATTAACAGTCAGGTGCTCTAACCAACTGAGCTACTGAGGAATTATATAACCCTGCAAACCGTTTGTTTCCGTTTTGCGAGTGCAAATATACGGCAAATTTTCATTCCTCCAAATAAAAAGTGCATATTTTTTAGAAAAAATTTATTTTCGCCCAATTATTATCACTTTTTTGTCTTGCTTTCTCGTGGGAAATCAATACCTTTGTATGTTATGCGTAGAGTATCCATACTGTTGGTGGCCCTTTTGGCCGTTTTGACCCTCGGGGCACAAGAGCCCCAGGAGGCTCGCTCCTTTGTCTTTGAAGAGACAGAGTGGGATTTTGGGCGCATCAATGAGCAGGATGGTACCATCTCGCACACCTTCCGTTTCCGCAACGAGGCCGACCACTCGGTGGCCATCGAGAGGGTCTACACCTCGTGTGGTTGCACCTCGAGCAGCTACTCCAGGCGCCCCATTCGCTCCGGCGAGCAGGGTGAGTTTGTGGTGACCTTTGACCCCGATGGCAAGGGCGGGCGTGTGGACAAGGTGGTGACGCTTGTTTATGACGGCGGCAAGGGACGCACCGACCTGCATATAAAAGGTAGGGTGAAGGCTCGCCCACGCACCCTGGAGGAGGACTACCCCTTCGACCTCGGTGGTGGTCTCAGGGCCGACGCCATCTATAAGTCCTACGGCAATGTGCCTCAGGGCGGCTCCAAGAGTATGACTCTGGCGCTGGTGAATACCACCTCGGAGGTTATGGAACTCGAGGTGAGGTGGTTGGAGCAGAGTGGCCTGCTGGTTGTCGATGTGCCTCGCTACTTGGAGGCGGGCGGTAAAGCCCTGGCGACGCTCACCTACCTGCCCGGCAAGGGTGCAGAGGGCCACTACGGCACAATGCGCGATAGATTTACCGTGGCGGTCAATGGTACCGACTCGGGGCGTGAGATTGTCACCACAGGTGTGGCCGTTGACGACCTCAGGAAGGATAAACGCCTGGGCGGTGCAGTATGTAGCCTCTCGCCTGTCTACCACAACTTTGGTAGTCAGAGGGCGGGTACCGTATGCACAATGGAGTTCACCATTGCCAATGAGGGCAATCAGCCGCTCCATATCCGCGCAGTGGAGGTGCGCCCCGGAACGAGTTGCGACCTGGAGGCCGGCGAGGTTGTTCCCGCAGGGGAGAGCATAACCCGCACACTCACACTCCGCATCACCTCGGAGGGCTTTGATAGCCACTTTGGCGGTGTGCTACTGGTTGTGAATGACCCCTCGAAACCCACACAAGAGCTGAGAGTGGTAGCAGAAGTGGAGTAGAGTGAGCTGAGGGTAACGGAGGAGTGCGCTAAGCACTTTGATGGCTCGATGCCGAAAACTGATAAATGGAAACTGATAACTAAAAAAATATTTCTAACACAAAACTACTTAAGAGAAGCGTATGTACGAAATTCTGAAGAAAGTAAAGTTGGCAGAGAATATCTACCTGATGGATATTCACGCCCCCAGAGTGGCCGCTTCGGCACACCCCGGACAGTTCATCATCCTGCGTTCCACCCCCGAGGGTGAGCGTATTCCCCTGACCATCTCGGACTACGACACCGAGCGTGGTTCGGTGCAGATTGTGGTGCAGACCCTTGGCGTTTCGACCCTCAAGCTGGCCGAGAAGGAGGAGGGCGACAGCGTAGAGGACTTCGCAGGTCCCCTTGGCCGTCCCTCGGATTTCATCTATGAGAACCTCGAGGAGCTCAAAGGCAAAAAACTCCTCTTCATTGCCGGTGGTGTTGGTACCGCTCCCGTCTATCCCCAGGTTAAGTGGCTCAAGGAGCACGGTGTGGATGCCGATGTGATCATCGGTGCCAAGACCAAGGACCTTCTGATTTTGACCGACGAGATGAGGGCTGTGGCCGGCAATCTCTATATCGCCACCGACGACGGCTCGGAGGGCTTCCACGGTATGGTTACCGGTTGCCTCAAGAAGCTCGTTGAGGAGGATGGCAAGAAGTATGACACCGTCATCACCATCGGTCCTATGATTATGATGAAGTTCGTGTCGCTCACCACTAAGGAGCTCGGCATCCCCACCATCGCCTCGTTGAACTCGCTGATGGTTGACGGTACGGGTATGTGTGGCGCTTGCCGTGTGAGCGTTGGTGGCAAGACCAAGTTCACCTGCGTAGATGGTCCCGAGTTCGACGCCCACGAGGTGGACTTCGATGAGGCTATGCGTCGTAGCGGTCAGTATCGCGACGAGGAGCAGCGCAGGCTCGAGAAGTACAAAGATCACAAGTGCCGTGTAGGCCTGGACAAATAGAAAACCGTTAGTATAACCCTTTTTTAGAGAGAAGAGAAAAGAACTATGGCAAATATTATTTCGCGTACTCCCGTCAGGGAGCAGGATCCCGTAAAACGAGCTGCCAACTTCGAGGAGGTATGCTACGGTTTCAATGTTGAGGAGGCCCAGCGTGAGGCTTCCAGGTGTCTTAACTGCCGCAACCCCCGTTGTGTGCAGGCTTGCCCCGTGAACATCCAGATTCCCAACTTCATCGCCGAGGTGGTTGCAGGTAACTACCAGCAGGCTGCCAACATCATCGCCGAGGACTCCGTGCTGCCCTCGATTTGCGGTCGTGTATGCCCCCAGGAGAGCCAGTGTGAGGGCTCGTGCATCCTGGGTATCAAGCACGAGCCCGTGGCTATCGGCAAGCTGGAGCGCTTTGTGGGCGACTGGCAGTTGGAGAACGGCTCGAAAGAGGTTGCAGAGATTGCTCCCAATGGCAAGAAGGTGGCTGTTGTGGGTAGTGGTCCCGCAGGTTTGGCTTGCGCTGCCGACTTGGCAAAACTTGGCTACGAGGTTACCGTCTTCGAGGCACTCCACCGCCTGGGTGGCGTGTTGAGCTATGGTATTCCCGAGTTCCGTCTGCCCAAGGAGCGCATCGTTGCTCGTGAGATTGAGAAGGTTTCGAGGTTGGGTGTGAAGTTCGAGAAGAACATCATCGTAGGCCGCACCGTAACCATCGACAGCCTTATGGACGAGGAGGGCTTCTCGGCCGTCTTCGTAGGCTCGGGTGCAGGTCTTCCCAAGTTTATGGGCATCCCCGGCGAGAACCTCAATGGCGTATTCTCGGCCAACGAGTTCCTCACCCGCATCAACCTTATGGGCGCATTTGCACCCGAGGAGAACGACACCCCCGTACGCCGTGGCAAGAGGGTGGCAGTCGTTGGTGGCGGTAATGTGGCTATGGACGCTGTGCGTTCGGCCAAACGCCTTGGTGCCGATGCCTACATCGTATATCGTCGTTCGGAGGCAGAGCTTCCCGCTCGTGTAGAGGAGGTTCACCACGCCAAGGAGGAGGGTGTTCAGTTTGCAATGCTCACCAACCCCGTGTCGATTGAGGCCGATGAGAAGGGCTGGGTAAGGGCTCTGAAGTGTGTGAAGATGGAGCTTGGCGAGCCCGATGAGAGCGGCCGTCGTTCGCCCGTGGAGGTTGCAGGCTCGGAGTTTGAGAT
The DNA here is from genome assembly GCA_017628675.1 of Tidjanibacter sp. Taxonomy (GTDB): domain Bacteria; phylum Bacteroidota; class Bacteroidia; order Bacteroidales; family Rikenellaceae; genus Tidjanibacter. The sequence goes on along the minus strand of JAGBYS010000132.1, from coordinate 754 downwards.
TGAGTGCGACACCGTTATTATGGCACTCGGTACCTCGCCCAACCCCCTGATTGCTTCCACCACCGAGGGTCTGGAGCGTAACCGTAGGGGTTGCCTTGTTGCTACCGAGGAGGGCGCAACCACTCGTGAGGGTGTCTTCGCAGGTGGCGATGCTGTGACCGGTGCAGCAACCGTTATTCTGGCGATGGGTGCTGGTCGTAAGGCTGCCAAGGCTATCCACGCATACCTCGAGAACAAGTAATACTATAATAGAATAGGTATGATACTGTCCAATCTGAAAAATAGGGTGGAGCTCGAAAAACTCCACCCTCTGATGCCCCGCCTCTTTGAGTTCATCGAGCAGAACGACATCCTTGCGATGCCGCTGGGTATCCACGAGATTGAGGGCCGCGACCTGTTCATCAACAACTGCGCCCCCGACCTCTTCACCCCCGAGAATGCCCCCATCGAGGTGCACCGCGACTATATCGATGTTCAGGTGCTCCTGGAGGGTAGCGAAACGATGGGTTGGAAGCCACTCGAGGAGATCCAGGAGTGGCGTGGCGAGTACAACCAGGAGAAGGATGTGCGCTTCTCGGATGAGCGTTGCGAGCACTTTGTGACCCTCAAGCCCGGCGAGCTCACCATCTTCTATCCCGAGGATGGTCACGCACCCGCCATTGGATCTGCACCTATCCGTAAGTTCATCGCCAAACTGAAAAAATGCATATAGCGAGCGACTGCTGCGTTGCACTGCGATAAATCCCCTCCTCAT
>JAGBYS010000131.1 GCA_017628675.1 Tidjanibacter sp. | reverse complement strand
CGAGGAGAAGTTCAAGGAGGCGGCCGAGGCCTACGATGTGCTGAGTGACGAGCAGAAGAGGGCTCGCTACGACCAGTTTGGCCATGCCGGTATGGAGGGTGGCGCCGGTGGCTATGGCGGCTTCTCGGGCGGAGGATTCTCGATGGAGGATATCTTCCGCAACTTCGGCGACATCTTCGGCGGCCACTTCGGTGGTGGCTTTGGTGGCTTCGGTGGCGGTGGCTCGCGTGGCCGCTCGGTGAACCGCGGTAGCGACCTGAGGGTGAAGGTGAAACTCTCCCTCAAGGAGATTGCCGAGGGTTGCACCAAGAAGATCAAGATTGCCAAACAGGTGGCTTGTGATGAGTGCGGCGGCACGGGTGCCAAGGACTCCAACAGCTACCACACCTGCTCGACCTGTAACGGCTCGGGCTACACGATAGAGACCGTCAATAGCTTCTTCGGCCGTGCCCAGACCCAAAGGGTCTGCCCCACCTGTGGTGGCGAGGGTAAGGTCATCACCAACCCCTGCTCGAAGTGTCGTGGCGAGGGCGTTGTTCGTGGCGAGGAGATCGTGGAGATACGCATCCCTGCAGGTGTTGCCGAGGGTATGCAGCTCTCGGTGAGCGGCAAGGGTAACGCCGCACGCAGGGGCGGTGTCAATGGCGACCTGCTGGTAGTGATTGAGGAGGAGCGCCATCCCGACCTGGTGAGGGACGGCAGCGATTTGCTCTACACCCTCAAGATACCTGTAACTACTGCTATCCTCGGCGGTGAGGTGGAAGTTGCGACCATCGACTCAAAGGCCCGCATCAAGATTGCCGCAGGTACTCAGGCGGGCAAGGTGTTGCGCCTCAAGGGTAAAGGTCTGCCCGAGCTTAACGGCTACGGCAGGGGCGACATCCTGGTGATTGTGGACATCGTGATTCCCACCAAGCTCACCGGTGAGGAGAAAAAACTCCTGGAGAAACTTGCCGACCAGCCCAACTTCAAGAAGGCCGAGACTCCTCGTGGTGAGCAGAATATTTTTGACAGGATGCGCAATTTTTTCGGATAAAATAGCGTATCTTTGTCACAAAGGCCACTTGTAGAATAAAATAACCGAATAGAAGATATGTTTGGAATAGGTCAGTCGCTTCGTCGCAAACCCCGACAGTTTAGCTATAACCCCCGCTACTATGATGCCGAGCTGGAGGCTCGCAATCAGCGTCGCATAGAGCTTGGTCACGCCCCCCTCGAGAAGGACGAACAGGGTGAGCGCAAGCCCGGTGATCTGCTCCGAGCACGCAGTCAGCAGCGTCAGCAGATGGCCGAGCGTGATATGGCCACCCGCAGGAAGAGCAGTATGACAAGGGTGCTCTTTGTGGTGCTCCTGATTGTCGGTTTCTATATGCTGCTCCGTAGCATCAACTTTTAACCCTCTCGGCTGTGAAGATTCGCGTTTTGCCCGATAGTGTTGCCAACCAGATTGCCGCAGGCGAGGTGGTTGGCTCTCCTTCGTCGGTGGTGAAGGAGCTGACCGAGAACGCCATCGATGCGGGTGCATCACTGGTGACGGTCAACTTCCGTGCCGATGGCAGGGAGCTCGTGCAGGTCATCGACAACGGCTGTGGTATGACCCCCGCCGATGCGAGGCTCGCCTTCGACAAACACGCCACAAGCAAGATTACCTCGCTGGAGGACCTCTACGAACTGCAGACCTTCGGCTTCAGGGGCGAGGCTCTGCCCTCGATTGCGGCCGTTGCCGAGGTGGAGCTCACCACCCGCACCGAGCAGGACGAGCTTGCAACCCGCCTGGTAATCAACGGTGGCGAGTACTGTGGTCAGGAGATGGTTGTGGCCCCCAAGGGTAGCAACTTCAAGGTTTCCAACCTCTTCTACAATGTCCCCGCAAGGCGCAAGTTCCTGGAGAGCAGCGAGCGCGAAACAAACAAGATCAAGACCGAGTTCCGTCGTGTGGCGCTCTGCCACCCCGAGGTGGCCTTTATGCTCTACAAGGACGACGCACCCCTCTATAACCTTCCTGCAACCAATCTGCGCAGTAGGATTGCGGCCATTATGGGTCGCCACATTACGGCACAACTCTTGGAGGTGTCGACCACCACAACGATTGTCCGCATTGAGGGCTATGTGGGTCGCCCCGAGGCTGCCAAGAAGCGCAATACGGAGCAGTACCTGTTTGTCAATGGCAGGTTCTTCAAGAGCCCCTATCTGCATAAGGCGGTGATGGCGGCCTACGAGAAACTCATCCCCCAGGGCGTTACGCCCTCCTACTTCCTCTACCTCGCGGTCGACACCCAGAAGGTGGATGTCAATGTCCACCCCCAGAAGACCGAGGTTAAGTTCAGCGAGGATAGCGAGATATGGCAGATTGTCAATGCCGCCACAAGGGAGGCGCTGGCCAAGACGGGTGCTGTGCCAATGATGGACTTCGAGGATGAGGGCGAGGTGGATATCCCCGTCTTCGACGGCTCCAGGGAGCGAGGCTTCGAGGAGCCTCGTGCCACGCTCAACCCCTTCTATAACCCCTTCGAGGTGGAGAATAAGGAGCCTCACGAAAGGGTAGAGTGGGGTGGTAGAACGGTGGGCTCGGTGGCCACGGGCGGTGGCTATCGTGGTGGCGTTTCCGACCGTGTGGAGCCCTATCCGACCTCTGTGGAGAGCGACATCGAGAGGGAGTATGAGAGTAGTATAATCGACTTCATCGAGCGCGGTGAGGGCGTTGTTGAGCAGGAACTCGAACTCGAACATAAGCCCGAGGTCTTCAAGGGTGTGCTCCCCATTGCAGGAGGCTATGTGGCCACCACGCTGGGCGGCAAACTCGCCATTGTGGACCTGGCACGAGCGCGTGAGGTGCTGCTCTATAACCGCTATATGATGATGCTCGGCAATGGTAGCTCCGTGAGCCAGAGCCTTATGTTCCCCGAGAGGATGATCTTCTCGCAGGACGATGTGCAGACCCTGGCCGAGAACTACGACTACTTCGCCTCGTTCGGCTTCGACTTCTCGGTTGTGGATAGCAATAGTGTCGACTTTGTGGCCTTCCCCTCGGAGGTTGAACACTCGGCCGTGGAGGATATACTCTACGATATGCTCGATGCGCTGCGCGATGGTGTTGCGCTGGGCGAGAGGGCCCGCAAGGAGCGCTTGGCTCAGATTCTTTCGCGCACTCGTGGCGTGAAACCGCTCACCACAGGAGAGATTGAGGCGGTGCTGGAGTCGCTCGACGGGTGCAGTAAGATGAGCCTTACGCCCGATGGCAGGGCAGTTGTGAGAGTTGTGGAACTCTCCGACCTAAAGGCCCTGTTGTAATAGTAAGAAAATAAAAGAGAGAAAAGAAGAATGGGATACTATAGAGAACAGACCAATATGCCACCTGCGGTGAAGAACCTGCTGCTGGTGAATGTCTTTGTGTTTCTGACGCAGATGCTCCTGCCGGGGGCTCTGGGTGGGTGGTTCGAGATGAACTTTGCGCTCCACTATCCTGCCTCGGCGAAGACCATCTTCCAGCTCTTCAGCTATATGTTCCTCCACGGAGGTTTTTCGCACCTGTTTTTCAATATGTTCGCACTGTGGATGTTCGGACGCATTGTGGAGTACGACCTGGGATCAAAGAGGTTCCTCACATACTACCTTACCTGCGGTGTGGGTGCGGGTATCATTCAGCTTTTGGTGAACTACCTTGAGTTTGGAGGCGTTCCCTATCCCGTTGTGACCGTTGGTGCTTCGGGTGCGGTCTTCGGCCTGCTCTTGGCCTATGGTATGATGCACCCCAATAATGTGGTGATGCTGATGTTCCCTCCCATCGCACTGAAGGCCAAGTGGTTTGTGGTGCTGTATGGTGTGCTGGAACTTATGGGAGGTGTGGCCTCGAGTGGCTCCAATGTGGCCCACTTTGCCCACCTGGGAGGTATGCTCTTCGGCTTCTTGCTGCTGCGCTACTGGAGGAAGAAAAATCAGATTTGGTATTAGGCGACTATGGCAAAGAAGCGTGACGGATACTATAGGAGCGAGGTGCGTCGCTCACGCCAAAGGGAGTCCAAGGTGGGCATCGGTGGCATTGTGCTGAGTGTGACCGATATGGTCCTTTTTGTTGTGACCATCCTCTCGGCCCTGCTGTTGCTTGCGGGCCTTTTGGCAAAGGTTGTCAATCCCCGCGCTACCACCCTTTTTGTGCTCCCCGGACTCTTCTACCAGATTATCTATCTGTTCAATATGGGTTGTGCCCTGTGGTGGGCCATAAGGTGGAAAAAGTGGTTTTTCATCTCGGCCTTTATGCTCCTTGTCGGAGGTGGCAGTATGGGCCTTTTCTACCGCTCGGACATCTCGACTAAGGCACCGGTGGTCAATCGTGAGAGGGGCGATGTGGTCGTTGCCACCTACAACGCCAAGGCATTCGGTGTTATGGAGGGCGAGTCGGGCCTGGGTGCCGAGATTGATAGTGTGACCACCTGGATAAATAGTAAGGGCGCACACATTGTCTGCCTGCAGGAGAGCCACTTTAGTGAGAGGAGTAGTTTCGATGCTTTCAAGCAGGGACTCTCGAGGCTCAGCTATGGCTTCTTTGTGAACTCCACGACCTCGCGTGCCAACTCTCAGACGGGTGCAGGCTTTGCCATTCTGAGCGCCTATCCTATTGTGCGCCACGGCATTTCGGATGCCGATAGTGTAAGCATCCACGCCGTGTGGGCCGATGTGAAGATTGGGCGCGACACGGTTCGTGTCTTCAACACTCACCTCCAGTCGACAGGCATCACCAAGGAGGATAGCGCCACCACACTCTCGACCAACATTATCGAGGATGAAGAGGGGGGTGAGAAACTGCTGGGCATTGTTCGCAAGATGAATCGCAACTACCGCCAGAGAGCCTCCGAGGCGAGCCACATATCCGACCAGATTGACGGCTCGATGTACCCCGTGGTGGTCTGTGGTGACTTCAACGATACCCCTATGTCCTACACCTATCGCAAGATGAGGGCCAGCCGCCTGAGGGATGCGTTTGTGGAGTGTGGGCGTGGCGTGGAGCACACCTATAAGGGGCTCTACAACATCTTCCGCATAGACTACATCCTCCCCGACGAGGAGTTCTTCTCGGTCAAGAGCTACGACTCCTACGACCTTGGCACCTCGGACCATAAGGCACTTGTGGTAAGGCTCGGCAGAGATTATAACAGCTAACGGCAGTCTGTAAAAAATCATCTAAGCACCCCAAAAGTTAAAAACTTTTGGGGTGCTTAGTTTCTGAGTGTTTGGGGCTATGTGTTTGTTTGCTATACTTGCAATTTTCAACACAATGTTGTATATTTGAAACCAAATAACCTTAAAACCTCAACACTATGAAACATCTTAGACTTGTTTTT
>JAGBYS010000130.1 GCA_017628675.1 Tidjanibacter sp. | reverse complement strand
CGACTTTTTACAAAAAGCTGCGAAGAAAAAAAGCCCGTAGGGCGCAAAGAAAAGAAAAATGAAAAAAAATTAAGGGGGCGTGCAACAAAACGGCCCCTTTGTGCATCTATATAGTCAGAGAGAGAAAGGCATTATGACCATCGAGAGCATCATACAGGGTTGCCAGCAAGGCGATAGTGAGGCTCGCAGGGAGTTGTACCAGAGATACGCAACGGCGATGTTTTCGCTTGTGAGGCGCTATGTCAGGGTGCGCGCTGCGGCCGAGGATGTCTTCCACGATGGTTTTGTGCTGGTCTACACCAAGATTGACACCTACGACCACCGAGGCTCCTTTGAGGGGTGGCTGCGACGGATTTTTGTCAATGCTGCGCTCAACCACCTGCGTGAGGAGGGGCGTATGGACGAGGTCGATGAGGATTTGGGCTCGCTGCCGCCCGGCACTACGGGGGGCGCACCGCCGGAGGCCCTCGGGCGAATAGGCGACAGGGAGCTGATGGAGCTGATGGAGGAGCTCCCGCCGGGCTTCCGCACGATTCTGAACCTCCACGCAGTCGAGGGCTACTCCTACCCCGAGATTGCCCAGATGCTCAAGCTGAGCGAGGCCACCTGTAGGAGCCAATTCCTCAGAGCGCGACGACGACTTGCGCAGCTGATTGAAGAGAACGAAAAAAGATAGAGTCAATGAATAGTATAGAGAACGATAAGTTGAATCAAGAGTTGGGCGATAAGCTCGGCCGCTTTCGCGAGGAGCCTCCCGCAGGGATGTTTGAGCGTATCGAGCAGACCCTGCTGGCAGGTGGCTTTGTGGCGGGTGCGGAGAGCCCTGCCGAGGAGCCCGCGAGGGTGGTTGTGCCTCTGTGGCGCAGACCTATCTTCAGGAGCGTTGTGGCGTCGCTGGCCGCAGCGTCTGTGTGCCTTGCCGTGGTGCTCTACGGTGGCCGCCAGAGGGCCGAGGAGCTCAAGGGTGAGCAACCCATCCTCGCCCAGGAGAGCCCCCTCGCCCAAGAGCAGGAGCTTGTGGCCACACTTGAGAGAGGGGAAGAAATGCCCTCGGAGGAGGTGGTCGTGGCCGAGCAGACTAAGGTTGTGGCGGCCCGGAGTCCTCGCCGCAAGGCTGCAGTGGAGCTCGCAACGGTGGCCGAAGTAGTTGTTGCTGCGGAGACCGAGAGTGATGTGGTGGCTGCGGTGCAGGAGCTCTCGGAGCAGACGGCTGCCGAGAAAAAGGATAACGGAGAGGGCAAGACGACCACCAAGAAGAGCACACGAGAGAGGTATGCTGCCTCCCTGGCGGCTCGTAAGAACACCTCGCGTCGTAGCGGTAGTGAGCTGGACGAGTATTGGCGTGGTGTGCTGGGTGAGCAGGATGAGCCCCGTGGTCCTCGCCCCGTGCAGGTGGCCCTTTATACGGAAAACCTGGGCATAGGTCGTGGCGATGTGCAGAAGAGCAATGTGTCCAACTCGCAGATGCTCGTCCGTGAGCAGAGTGAGCTCGGTGGCGGCTCGTTCCTCGGACCTATGATGGCCCAGAAGGAGAGGACCGCAACTCTGGAACACTCGATGCCCGTGTCGGTGGGTGTGACCGTTAGTTACTCACTGACGGATTGGCTCTCGCTGGAGAGCGGCCTGCTCTTTGCCTCCTACTCGTCGCGTGGCGAGACGGTGGGCACGATGAGCAGCTATGTGCGCAGACGCACGATGGGCTACCTGGGTGTGCCACTCAGTGTGAAGATGGATGTTGTTGAGTTTAACGCTATTACTCTCTATGGTAGCGTTGGCCTGATGGGCGAGGTGTGCATCTCGGCCAAGGATAAGATCTATCTGGACGGTGCACTCAACAATGTGACCGCTCTCAAGGAGTTCGACAGGTTCACCACCTCGTTCAATGCGGTGGTGGGTGTGGACTATCTCCTTTTTGATAATGTGGGCCTCTTCGGTGAGGTTGGCTGCTCCTACTGGAGTGTGCCCGACAGTTATCCGGAGAACTATCGCACCATTCACCCCCTGAGCCTCACTACGCGTGTGGGCCTTAGCTACTCGTTCAACTAAAGTGGCAAAGAAAACAGCAGAAAACAGCAGAAAAGTATGAAAAGAGTATATAAAATAGTAGTGGCTCTTCTGGGGGTGGCGATGCTCTCCTCCTGTAGTGTCGATATGGATATAGAGTTTGGCCCAGGGGCTAATATGCCTCCAGATGAAGAGAATGCGCAGGGTGACTATGTCGCCTCGTTTGGCACCCTTGTGCTGCAGCCCCTATACATCTTGACCGACGAGGGTAAGGAACTCTCGGTGGTGGAAATGGCTCCCACGATTGGGTGGAACGAGCTGGAGAGTGTGGTGGAGGGCGGTGGCCGTGCGCTGTTCAACTATACGATCCTCTCGAGCCAGGCGCTCAACCAATTTGCCGTGAGGCTCAATAAGGTGTCCGAAATCTTCATTGAGGATATAAACTTCTACGATAGTGGCACGGTGGGCGGCGTGGAGAGTATGCTCATCCACCCCGCAATGCCCTATCAGGCGACCTATAGTGGCGGCTATGTGAATGTGAATGTCTACTACAACTCCTCCCTCTCGCCCCTGGAGAGTAGGCCCGACATCTCGCTCAACTGCGACCTGGCCACCTCCACCGACGACACGCTGATGCTCCAGCTGCGCTACCAGAACCAGGAGTGGAACACCAATCCCTATGGGCCGCTTCAGAGCGCGTGGTTCTCGTTCCGTATGCCCGAGGAGTACCTGGAGAGGGCCGAGCTGGCCAACATCTTCGCCTTTCAGTGGTGCTGGTGGGTTAACGATAGTAACTATGGCGAAGGAATCGACAAGGGCCGGGTGAGCATAATGTATACCGACTCCTACACTGAGGGTGGCCGTCTGGCTATCCTGCCCGATGGGTTGTAGAGAGTGGGTGAGAAAATATGATAAAAAAGAAAGAGGTTTTCCATTTGGAAAACCTCTTTTAGTTGGGTTGCACGGACTCGAACCATGAATAACAGGACCAGAATCTGTTGTGTTACCATTACACCACAACCCAATAGCGAGTGCAAAGGTAGTGCTTTTTTCGTTATCTGCAAGCGTTGGCAGGATTTTTTTCGTTTTTTCGTGCAAATTTTGTGGTCGAGCAGTGCTTGTGGGTGGTCGCTACTGTGCCGCAAGGGTCGTTACGGATTCCGAGCGGGCACAGTAGGTGGTGGTCATCACGCCATCGGCGTAGCCAAAGGCCACGGCTGTGTAGGCGGTTGGGGGCTCGGGTGTGGGCTCCTCGTCGGGTGTGGGTGGCGTGCAGGCCGCCATTGCCAGAAGGCTCAGCAGCAGGGTGGCAAAAAATTTTAGTTGTTTCATAATGATTGCTATTTTTTTAAGTTGATTTTTCCGAAGGGCAAAGGTAGAGATTTAAGTTGAAAGTTGAAAGTTG
>JAGBYS010000129.1 GCA_017628675.1 Tidjanibacter sp. | reverse complement strand
CTCGGAATGTTGCATTTTGCATTACTAAATTATACCTTTGCCCAATATTTGCAATCTATTAGTAATCAAACCATAAATTAACACACAATGAAACTTACTAAAATCTTGGCCGCAGCTCTCTGCTTTGCTGCTGTTGCCACCTCGTGTCGTCAGGTTATCGACACCCCCACTCCCGAGGGTAAGAAGATCTCGGTGAGCGCACAGATGTACAACTTCACCAGGGCTACCGACACCGCCTTTGAGGAGGGTGACAAGGTGGGTCTTCACATCGTGACCCCCGCCACCACCTGGCTCGACAACGCACTCTACACCTACACCGCAGGTAAGCTCACCAGTGAGCAGACCAACCTCTGGTACACCGAGGAGGAGGTCGTTTCGGATATCTTCGCCTACTATCCCTACAACGCCGCAGGTAACTACAGCGCAGAGGGTTACACCTTCACCGTGAATGCCGACCAGAGCACCAAGGCCGGTTACACCGCTTCGGATCTGATGGTGGCTGCCACCACCTCGGCTCCCACCGAGGCTGCCGTTGTGCTCCCCTTCCGTCACGCACTCTCGAAGGTTGTTATCACGATTGACAACCAGCTGGACGAGGCTATCTCCAATGTGTGGTTCTCGGGCGTTTATGGCACCACCACCGTGGATATGAAGAGCGGCAACGCCGTGGCAAGCGGCTCGAAGGGCACCATCAAGGCTGCCAGCGTAAATGTCGATGGCGCAGAGGCTTGGGCCCTCATCCTCGTTCCCCAGAGCGATGTTACCCCCCAGCTTATCGTGACCACCGAGAGCGACAAGCAGTACACCTTCGGTATCTCGAGCGCCGCAACCTTCTCGGCAGGCAAGGTTAGCACCGCAGAGATCTCCCTCACCAAGGAGAGCATTGCTACCGACTTCACCCCCACCATCTCCGACTGGGAGGCCGACAATGAGCTCCAGTTCAACCAGACCGAGGAGGGTGACGACAACACCGGCAATGAGGATGGTAACGACGACGAGAACACCTTCGTGGCAGAGGCTTCGGGCCTTGGCGTAGTAGGCTCGTTTGCAGCCAGCGCTTGGGCTACCGACGCAATTCTCTACACCACCCCCACCGAGGACCTTTTGGTTGCTGAGGGCGTTGTTATGGAGGCCTACGACGCCTTCAAGATCCGCACCGCAGGCTCGTGGGAGGGCACTGTGAATGTTGGTCGTGGTGCGATCAACTACATTCAGGCCAACAAATATTTCACCGCTTCGGCCGAGAATGGCGCAGGCGATATCGTTGTTGAGGCAGCAGGTACCTATGATATCTATTTCAACCAGAAGAGCCTTGTGGTTTACCTTATGAGTGCAGGTGTTGCCCCCGCAGAGGCTACCGAGCAGACCGTTAGCGGTGAGGAGCCCATCACCGAGGAGCCCGAGGTTACCGAGAATATGCTCTTCCTCTCGCCCAACAACAACTGGAAGGCCGATGGCGCTCGCTTTGCTGCCTACTTCTTCGGCACCGGTGACGCTTGGGTAAGTATGACCGACGAGGATGCCGATGGCATCTATGAGGTGCACATCCCCGTGGGCGACTTCACTTCGGTTATCTTCTGCCGTATGAACCCCACCAGCACCAATAACAACTGGGATAACAAGTGGAACCAGACCGCCGACCTTGTAATCCCCACCGATGGCACCAACCTCTACACCATCGCTGAGGGCGCTTGGGATAAAGGCCAGGGCACCTGGAGCGTGAAATAGGCTCAAAACGCACAAAAACAAAGAGGGCCCATCCATTGCGGATGGGCCCTCTTTGTTTTTATCAATCGCTTCTAAAGGAGCAACTCGGCGGCGGAGGTGGCCGTTTCGTGGAGGCGCAGCGAGTGGAGCCTTACGCCCTCGGGCAATGCGGAGGCGATAAGCTCCGAGAAGTGCTCCAGGAGATTCTCGCTCGTGGGCTGCCAATCCACCGCATTGATGCGGGTGAAGTGGCGGCAAAGGGTTGCGATTAGCTCCTCGGTCTGCTCCGTGCGGCGGATGGTGAACGAGTGGTCGTAGCGAGCAACAACACTCTCCTCAACAGCCCTCTTCACCTCCTTGAAATCCACAACCATACCCATCTTGGCACCCGCCGTCTGGGCTTCGGGGCCCTCGACGGTGACCTCCAGCAGGTAGGAGTGGCCGTGAATCTGGCTGCAGGGGCCGTCGTAGCCCACAAGTGCGTGGGCCATCTCGAGTCGGAACTCTTTGGTCAGCAGCACTCTACTCATCGCACAGGTGGCTTACATCGATCTGGCGCGAGAGGGACTCCGAGAGGCTTATGAAGGTCTCGGTGCCCACCACTCCGGGGATCTTGCGAATACCCTCCGAGAGGGTGCGCATAAGGTGTTCGTTATCCTCGCAGTAGAGCTTCACCATAAGGTTGTGTGCGCCGGTGATGTAGTGGCACTCAACAACCTCAGGAATCTGGCTGAGGGCCTCGATGGTGGAACTCTCGAGCGTCGGTTCCGACACCTTGATGCCCACAAAGGCACACACATCGTAGCCCAGCAGTCGGGGGTCCACAACGAGCCTCGAGCCGAGGATGATACCCTGCTCATCGAGCTTCTTGACCCTCTGGTGGATCGCAGCACCCGAGATGCCACACTCCCTGGCAATCTCCAGGAAGGGCATACGGGCGTTGCGCACCAGCATTTGAAGAATCTTGCGATCTATCTTATCCAGGACAACCTTAGTCATTGTCGTTGTTGTTCGGCAAAAAGATGCCTCTGGCTATTTGATTACGCCCAGCTCCTTACCAATCTTGGTGAAGGCTGCGATACACTTATCCAGGTGCTCACGGGTGTGACCTGCCGATACCTGAACACGGATGCGGGCCTGACCTTTGGGAACTACGGGGTAGTAGAAGCCGGTCACATAGATACCCTCCTCGAGCAGTTTGGCAGCCATAACCTGCGACAGGGGTGCGTCGTAGAGCATTACAGCGCAGATGGCACTCTGGGTGGGTTTGATGTCGAAGCCGGCCTCGAGCATCTTGGTGCGGAAGTACTCCACATTCTCCACCAAGCGGTCGTGGATCTCGTTGCTCTCGGAGAGCATCTTGAAGACCTCGATGCTTGCACCAACAACTGCGGGGGGTACCGAGTTGGAGAAGAGGTAGGGACGCGAACGCTGACGGAGCATCTCGATAATCTCCTTGCGACCAGTGGTGAAACCGCCCACAGCGCCACCGAAGGCCTTACCGAGAGTACCGGTGAGGATATCCACCTGGCCACGGCAGTTGTAGAGCTCGGTCACACCGCGACCGGTAGCGCCAACAACACCTGCCGAGTGGCACTCGTCAACCATAACAAGAGCGTCATATTTCTCTGCCAGAGCCAGAATCTCGTCCATCTTGGCAACATTGCCGTCCATCGAGAAGACACCGTCGGTCACGATGATGCGGAAGCGCTGAGCCTGAGCGAGTTTGAGGCAGTTCTCGAGCTCCTCCATATCGGCATTGGCGTAGCGATAGCGCACAGCCTTGCAGAGCCTTACACCGTCGATAATCGAAGCGTGGTTCAAAGAGTCGCTGATGATAGCGTCCTGCTCAGTGAAGAGGGGCTCAAACACACCACCGTTGGCGTCGAAGCAGGCAGCGTAGAGGATGGTGTCCTCGGTGCCGAAGTAGTCTGCAATAGCCTTCTCGAGCTCCTTGTGGATATCCTGGCAGCCGCAGATGAACCTTACGGACGACATACCGAAACCGCGATTGTCGAGGGCCTTCTTGGCGGCCTCAATAAGGCGTGGATTGTCCGAAAGACCGAGATAGTTGTTGGCGCAGAAGTTGAGTACCTCTTTGCCACCCACCTCGATAGCAGCCCTCTGGGGCGACTCGATGATGCGCTCTACTTTGTAAAGACCGGCCTCGCGAATGTCGGCGAGCTCTTTCTGGAGATGTTCTTTGATTTTACCGTACATAGTTTATAGTTATTTTAGGTTTGTTTGATTACAATTTGTTACAAAGGTACTACTTTATTTGTGAAGTTGTTATTCCCCCCACCCTAAATATTCTCTCCGAGAGATGTTTTGTCCGCTTTTATGGGTCTGAAAATGAAAATAATCACTATCTTGTGGGCAATAAAACCTCTCCGAGGACGAGGGAGGGAGGGTTGGCGAACAAATCCACAAACGCCGCCGCGAAAGTTTCAAGTTACCCTCAATGGCCTCGGTTACAAATATTAGTGCTATATTTGCAAAAACAACCACTTCGACTCGAACCTGACATTCTCATCCGTATATTAACACAAAACCCTTACGGCTATGTATATTCCCAAACTCAAATCGCTGAAGGACCTGCTGTTGTGGATTCCTCGCTTTGTGTTCAGCCTTGGCTTCAAGGCACACGCCTTTCTGGTAACTCTCGTCGCCATTGTGCCCATCCTTCTTGCCACTTGCGAGAGGGTACACACCCCCGAAGGGGTGGTTGTGGCGCTCGAGAAGGGTGGATACCTCACCACGGGCAACTTCGACTCCAATGCCGACAGCATCTACCTCTCAAAGGGCACCCAGGTGCGACTTCTGGCACAGCAGGAGGCGACAGCCTTCTGGGCCGAAACAGCCAATGGCTCCCACAGAGGATTCATAAAGGTGGCTACCGTAGGCAAGGGGGCCGACGGCCTCTCGCTCCCGAGGCGCGAGAAGCGCTCGTGCCGCCCCATCTCCGAGAAGCGGTTTGGGCAGATTGTAGAGCGCTACACCTTGGAGCAGATTGAGCAGGAGTACCTCAATGCGGAGTATGTCAAGAGCCGCAAGGGTGGCAAGAAGATTGTGGAGTTTGGTTTCAAGGTCTTCGTGATGGACGGGGCTACGGGCAAATATATGCGCCCCGTGGTGAGCTACGATGCCGAGGGTAAATACCTCTCCCACAAGCTCGTATTCTGGCAGTATCCACGCTCGAAAATGATGGTCCCCGAGTTGGTGGACCTGATGGGCCCCGTGGTATCGGTGAGCGAGTTTCCCCTCTGCTCGCCCTTCGAGAGTGTCGTGATGGAGAAGGCTTGGTGCTACCTGCCGGGCCTGCTGCTGCTCGGCCTGTTTGCCATACTGCTGGTGCTGAGGATACCCCTCATTTGGGCACCCAATTCGCTCGTCGGGGTGATACTCTTTGGTCTGGGCACACTTCCACCCGCCCTATGGCTCTCCTCAATCAAGAGCTACGGCCTTGCCGGATGGTTCAGCTTCACATACCTCATCGTTATGGTGCTCAACCTCTTCTTCTTGTGGGTGGCATACAGCGGCCTTCGTTGCCCCAAATGCAAGCACCTCAACCAGCACGAGTATAGCGCCAAGCGCAACGGAAGGAACTACTGGGAGCGCCACACCAAGGCCCACGAACAGGAGCGAGGCCCCAAACAGCGCGAGTGGTGGAGCGAGTGGAAATACGCTATGATGGGCTCCGAGGGGTGGAGTCGTCTGGAGGCTTACAACAACCAGAGCGACCCGAACAAGTGGAAAAAGATTAGCTACCGCGAGCACACCTGGGAGCAGAGTGTGACCTATCGCGACTACATCACCCATAGCCACATTCAGGAGGTCATCAACACCTATAAGTGCCCCCACTGCGGCCACGGCAAGGATGACATCAACAAGGAGTGTCTGGAGAGCTACGGCGAGTGGGCCGAGGGAACCTACACCAAACACTACGCCTTCTCCGAGAAGGTCACAAGCGACAACCAGGTCTTCGACCAAGAGAGCAAGGAGCGTTAAGAAATGGTTATTTAGCGGAGTGATGTCCGCATTTTTGCACAAAATTACTATCTTTGCTCCCCGAAAAAGAGTTATCAACAACAACATATAAATTAGGTTAGTACAATTATGCAGACAATTGACACTTACAATTTCGAGGGCAAACGCGCCATCATCCGCGTGGATTTCAATGTGCCCCTCAACAAAGAGTTCGCTGTGACCGACGACACCCGCATCCGTGCAGCCATCCCCACCATCAAGAAGGTTCTCGCCGGTGGCGGTAGCGTTATTCTTATGTCGCACCTGGGTCGTCCCAAGAAAAACAACGACGAGAAATACTCCCTCTCGCACATCATCTCCGCCGTTGAGGCTCGCCTCGGCCAGGAGGTGCTCTTCGCAGGCGACTGTATGGGTGAGAAGGCCGCCGAGATGGCTGCCGCTCTGAAGCCCGGCCAGGTACTCCTTCTGGAGAACCTTCGCTTCTACGCCGAGGAGGAGGGCAAACCCCGCGGCTTGGCAGAGGACGCCACCGAGGAGGAGAAGAAAGAGGCAAAGAAGGCTGTTAAGGAGAGCCAGAAAGAGTTCGTCAAGAGGCTCGCTTCCTACGCAGATTGCTATATCAATGACGCATTCGGTACCGCACACCGTGCACACGCTTCGACCGCACTCATCGCCGAGTACTTCCCCCAGGACAAGATGTTCGGCTATGTAATGGAGGGCGAGCTGAAGGCTATCGAGAGCGTTATGGAGAACCCCCAGCGTCCCTTTGTGGCTATCGTTGGTGGCTCGAAGGTGTCGACCAAGATCTCCATTATCGAGACCCTTATGGAGAAGTGCGACAAGATCATCATCGGTGGCGGTATGACCTACACCTTCTCGGCTGCTCTGGGCGGCAAGGTTGGTAAGTCCATCTGCGAGCCCGATATGTTCGAGACCGCTCTCAGCATCCTCAAGAAGGCCGAGGAGAAAGGTATCAAGTTTGTGATGTCGCCCGACGCACTCACCTGCGACGACTTCTCCAACGATGCTAACACCCAGGAGGCTTCGGTGAAGGAGATCGACCCCGCTTGGGAGGGTGTGGACATCGGCTCGGAGGGTAAGAAACTCTTCCGTGAGGAGATCCTCGACTGCAAGACCATCCTCTGGAACGGCCCCGTAGGCGTGTTTGAGATTGAGAAGTTCTCGACCGGCTCGAAGGCTGTGGCTGAGGCTATCGCCGAGGCTACCCAGACCAAGGGTGCCTACTCGCTCATTGGCGGTGGCGACAGCGTTGCTTGCATCAACAAGTTCGGCCTGGCCGACAAGGTTAGCTATGTATCGACCGGTGGTGGTGCTCTGCTCGAGTTCATTGAGGGCAAGGAGCTTCCCGGCGTAGCAGCCATCAAAAAGTAGGTTTTAGGCTTTAGGCTCACCGAATAAAAAGAGTCGCGGGTTACGAAAATGTAACCCACGACTCTGTTTTATGGTATTGTTTAATGTTTCTCCTGGTTTGTTGCTCCTCGGAAGGTCCAATACTTCTGAAGGAGGTAGCTATAGACAATCGTGATGAGCGAGGTGAGGACCTGTGCCGCAGGGGCATAAAGACCCGCCCACTCCACAAACAACTTCAGGCACACATAGTTGATAGCCAGCGAGCCGAGCGTCGTCAGCAGGTAGCGCACCGAGCTTACCCTATCGCCCAGGGGCGAGCCTTTGAACGAGATGCGGCTCTGGAGCAGGTAGCCCGTGAGGAGAGTCACGGGGAAGGTTATGGCCAGTGCCGCAATGTGGCGAGAGATGTAGATAAACCCCAGGTTGAGGTAGTCGAAGCGGAGCACCACATCGTACAGCAACGCATAGAGCAGCCAGTTGAGCACGAGGTTCACGCCTCCGCACACGGCATACCTGAAGGTCTGCCTCGACATCACCCCCCTCAGCGGCCTAATGTAAAATAGGTCTATAATCTTTGTTATGCGCTCTGCTATTTTCAACTTATTTCTTGTTTCCTTGTAGTTCATACATTCTGTTGCGCCAGAGGGCAGCCTGGGCAAAGTCCAACGCCTTGGCGGCCTCCTCCATACGGCGGCGAGCATCCGCAATGGCCACCTCACGCTCGTGGGCCGAGTAGACGCTCTTTTTGTCGGCCGCAATGGCTCCCGACAGACCTCCCAATGGGTAGGGCTCCAGGCCGGCGTCGGTGGTCGAGCCCGAGATTGTCGTGCGGGCGTAACGGCGTATCTGTGTGGGTGTTATGCCATTGGCCTTGTTGTAGGCCATCTGCTTCTCTCGGCGGCGGCGACTCTCGTTGATGGTCGCCTGCATAGCGTCGGTAATCTTGTCGCCATACATAATCACTCGACCCTCCACATTGCGGGCTGCACGGCCTGCCGTCTGGGTGAGTGCCCTCTCGCTGCGCAGGAATCCCTCCTTGTCGGCATCCATAATGGCCACCAGAGCCACCTCGGGAAGGTCCAAGCCCTCTCGCAGGAGGTTCACGCCGATGAGTACATCGAACGAGCCCGCCTTCAGGTCCTCCAGAATCTGCACCCTGTCGAAGGTCTCCACATCGGAGTGTATGTAGCGGTTGCGCACGCCTATGCGGTCGAAATATTTGGAGAGCTCCTCGGCCATCCTCTTTGTGAGGGTTGTCACCAACACCCTCTGCCCCTTGTGCACCGTCTGGGAAATCTCCTCCAGCAGGTCGTCCACCTGATTCTCGGTGGGGCGCACCTCGATCTCGGGATCCAGAAGGCCCGTGGGGCGCACAAGCTGCTCAACGACTGCGCCCTCGCTCTTTATGAGCTCATAGTCGGCAGGGGTCGCACTACAGTAGAGCACCGTGTGGCCAAACTCCTCGAACTCCGCAAAGGTGAGCGGGCGGTTATCAACAGCGGCGGGCAGTCTAAAGCCATACTCCACAAGGTTCTCCTTGCGTGCCCTGTCGCCTCCGAACATTGCCCTCACCTGGGGGATGGTCACGTGGCTCTCGTCCACCACAAGCAGGAAATCCTCGGGGAAGTAGTCGAGCAGACAGAAGGGCCTTTCGCCGGGCTTGCGTCCGTCCATATAGCGTGAGTAGTTCTCGATGCCTGAGCAGTAGCCGAGCTCCTTGATCATCTCCACATCGTACTCCACCCTCTGCTTTATGCGCTGAGCCTCAACCATTCGGCCCTCCTTCTCGAACTCCTCGATGCGCTCGCCCAGGTCGAGTTGTATCTGACGGATGGCATCCTCGGTGCGCTCCTTGGTGGTGACAAAGAGGTTGGCGGGGAAGATGGTCACCTCCTCCATAGACTCCACCCTTGCACCCGTTGTGGGGTCTATTCTCCAGAGGGCCTCAATCTCGTCGCCAAACATCGACACACGGTAGGCGTCGCTCTCCGAGTAGGCGGGCATAATGTCTATGGTGTCGCCCTTCACACGGAAGGTTGCCGGCTCCAGATAGCGCTCCGTGCGGGTGTAGAGCGAGTCCACAAGGCGGTAGAGAAGTCGGCGCTGAGGTATGGTGTCGCCCACCTTTATGGTTATGCTGTTGGCGTGGAAATCCGAGGGGTTGCCGATGCCGTAGAGGCACGATACGCTCGACACGACAATCACATCCCTGCGGCCCGAGAGCAGCGAGGCGGTGGTGTGGAGTCGGAGTTTTTCGATCTCGTCGTTGATGGCCAGGTCTTTTTCAATGTAGGTGTCGCTGGCGGGCAGGTAGGCCTCGGGCTGGTAGTAGTCGGAGTAGGACACGAAGTACTCCACCGCATTGTTGGGGAAGAAGGCCTTGAACTCGCTGTAGAGCTGTGCAGCGAGGGTTTTGTTGTGGCTCAGAACGAGTGTAGGACGGCCCAGACGCTCCACGACATTGGCTATCGTGAAGGTCTTACCCGAGCCCGTAACGCCCAGAAGAGTGTTGTGGGGCTGCCCGCTTTCTATCGAGCGCACCAACTCCTCTATGGCCTCGGGCTGATCACCCGTGGGCTTATAGTCCGATACAATCTTGAATTCCATTACTCCTTTAACGCAACGGTGTCCGTTCCCCTTGAAACCACCAATTACTCTTTACTCCTTACTCCTTACTCTCTCCTTCGTTGGTGTGACCCCGAGCGGAATCGAACCGCTATCGCAGGAACCGGAATCCTGAATTTTATCCATTAAACTACGGGGCCATTTTTACCGTCACCACAAAGGTGCGGCCATATTTCTATCATCCGTCCGTAACAAACGAAGAAAAGAGCTCTCTTGGTTTTCAATCGTACAAATATCGTGGTTTTATTTGAGAAAACCACAAAAAAATTGTAGTTTTGCTAATTAGATACAAACTGCCAGCAGACTATGGAGAAATTGAGCGCAAGAGAGAGGATCGAAAAGGTGGTGTGTTGGGCCGGACTCAACACAAGCACTTTTGCAACCCACATAGGCCTCTCCTCGCCACAGAGCCTCTACCAAATCAAGGCGGGCAAACACGATATCTCACGAGCGCTGGCCGAGCGCATCTGCGCCCACTATCCCGAGGTGGACTTTGCGTGGCTCATTGCAGGCGAGGGCCAGATGGTGCGCCCCCTGGAGGCCTCCATACCCTACTATGCCGAGGAGTGCACCGAGGTGGCTCTCGGCAGGGCTATGCCCATACCACACAGCAGGGTGAATATGGTTTGCTGTGGCGACTGCGCCTTTGCAGCACCTCTCCACTCGGCCGCCCTGGAGCCCGAGGTGCCTTGCGGCAGTGTGCTGTTTTTCAAGGATATAACCCTCGGTGAGGCACAGGTGGGGCAGAGCCTTCTGGTTGTCACCGAGAAGATTGCCGTGGTGCGCAAGGTGGCAGACATATCCGCCTCCCACCTCCGTCTGGAGGGTGCAGAAAAGGGGCACACAGCACCCCTGACGATCGAGCCGAAACAAATCAAACGACTCCTGGTGGTCAAGGCCGCCCTGGAGTGGAAACATATCTAAACATACTTTACACTATGAAAATCAAGACTATAAATAGCGGAGCATTTATTGTGGGCCTTATCACAATCCTCTGCGTTACGGTAGGGTTGATTATTGGCCATTTTGTCCGCACGGACGGCTGGTGGTGGGGCCTTGTCTTTGCCATCGGCAGCGGCTTCATCGTCTTTATGGGCGCCAAGGGGGTGACCAAAAACTTCTTCATCCAGCGCATCAAGCCCCTCTACCGCATCGTGCTCGGCCGTGATATCAAGACCACCGAGCTGGCTGCCGAGCTGGAGCAGACCAACCACCCCGAGAGGTCTGTGAGTGCCGAGCTCAACCGTTGGGCCGAGCAGAACCAGAAGGAGATTGCCCGCCTGAAGGAGAACGAAAAGTATCGCAAGGAGTTCGTTGGTAATGTGTCCCACGAGATAAAGACCCCCATCTTCAACATACAGGGCTACATTTCAACTCTGCTGGATGGCGGTATGAACGACCCCGTAATCTTCCGCCGCTACCTGGAGCGCACGGAGAAGAGCATAGACCGTCTGATCAACATCACCAACGACCTGGAGGCCATCTCGAAACTCGAGTCGGGAGTGCTGACGCTCAGCTATGAGCGCTTCGACATCGTGTCGCTCACCCGCGATATTGTCGACACCATCGAGTTCGAGGCCACCAAGAAGAACATCTCCGTGGTGGTGGGCTCCTCCCACACGGTACCATATCCCCCCGTGTGGGTCAAGGCCGACCCCTACTACATTGAGCAGGTGCTCATCAACCTCATTATCAACTCCATACGCTACGGCAACGAGGGCGGCGAAACCTTCATCAAGTTCATTGACCTCTTCGACAAGGTGTTGGTGGAGGTGAGGGACAACGGCCGAGGAATCTCCAAGGAGGACATCCCTCGTGTCTTCGAGCGTTTCTACCGCACCGACAAGGGTCGCTCACGCGAGCAGGGCGGCACAGGCCTGGGCCTCTCCATCGTGAAACACATCCTCGAGGCACACGGCGAAACCATCAATCTGCGTAGCGAATTGGGCAAGGGAAGTACATTTTCCTTCACCCTGAGCAAAAATTAGCACTTTTTCGCTATCTTTACGCCCCACAAAAGCGAGTTTAACAAATCAAACATACATTTTTCCTATGACAACATTCTCTGCTATCAGATGGGCTGTGGACCCCGTAGCCTTCTCCATCTTCGGACTCGAGATTCGCTACTATGGCATCTTCTGGGCTCTGGCCTTCATCGCAGGTATCTACTTTTTCACCAACTTCGTGCGCCGCGAGAAGCTGCCCGAGAAGCTCGTCGATTCGCTCTTCTGGTGTGCCACCCTGCTGGGTATCTTCGGCGCAAGGCTCGGCCACTGCCTCTTCTATGAGCCCGAGGTCTATCTGGCCGAACCCCTCCGCATCCTCAACATCCGTGAGGGCGGTATGGCCTCCCACGGTGCCGCCATCGGCTTCCTGCTGGGCCTTATTATCTTCTCACGAATGAACAAGATCTCCTTCTGGTGGGCTGCCGACCGCATTATGATCCCCGTAGCTATCGGTGGTGCGGGCGTCAGACTCGGCAACCTTATGAACTCCGAGATCTACGGCCGACAGACCGACCTCCCCTGGGGCTTCATCTTCGAGCGCAATGGCGAAACGGTGCCTATGCACCCCACCCAGATTTACGAGGCACTCTTCTACATCCTCGTCTTTGTGGTCCTCGTGTGGCTCTACTATAAGCACGATGCAGGTCGCAAACACCCCTCGCTGCTGTTTGGCGTAGGTCTGGTGGGCATCTTCCTCTCTCGCTTCCTCTTGGAGTTCATCAAGAACGACCAGGTGGCCTTCGAGGCCAATATGGCTCTGAATATGGGCCAGCTCTTGAGCATCCCCTTTGTGATTGTCGGCATCATCTTCATCGTGAAGGGCCTTAGGAGTGAGCCCCAGAAAATAGCCCTCGCCGCCACCGAGGAGCCCAAGCGCAAGGCTCAAAAAGTGGCACCTCCCACCGCAAAGAAGAGATAATCCAACCAACGCAAAACCTTAAATTAATGAGCAATATAGTCGATAAGGTCATCTACAATACACTCCTTACGGACGGGTGTGTTGCGCTCCCCGAGCTGGGCACACTGCGCCTTGAGGGCGAGCCCCGTGCGGTGCGCTTCGAGGAGAACATCGACCCCGAAGCACCTCTTCTGACGGAGATTATGGCCAAGATTGGCGGCATCACCACCCAGGAGGCCTCGGCACTCTATGAGGATTGGCGCATAGCCTCGCGTGAGAGCGACGGCGCAATCACCCTGGAGGGCATTGGTCGCATCCAGCCCCGCACCATCGTTATGGACGGCTCCTTCGACAAGGCTCTCAACCACACCCACGACCCCCTGCCCACGGCACGCCTTCGTCGCCGCCGCACCGACTCGTGGCTCTGGTGGGTGTTGGGCATAGCGATTGCCGCCTGTGCAGCCCTGTGGGCCATTATGCCCTGGGATATCAACGCTGTGTTCATCGGCACCTTTGACGAGGAGCAGACAGAGGAGGTGGCCGAGCAGGAGCAGCAGAGCTTGGAGATGACACCCACGGTTGAGCCCTACCAGGAGGTGGAGGTCGATGTGAAGGTTGGTGTTACAAAGCCCGCACCCGCACTTGTGCCCGAGAACAAAGCCTCGGTGCCCACCACCGATAAACGCTACAACCTCTCGGTGGGCGTCTATAGCAGCAAGCAGAATGCCCGCGACTGCATCAATCGCGACCCGCTGAAGATAGGCTCGGCCAACTATGTGATAGGCAACTACCCCGGCGGCAAATGGATAGTGATTGCCCACTCAACCAATAGCAAGAAGGAGGCCGAGACACTCCGCTCCCAGTATAAACGCAAGGGCAAAGAGGTCTGGATCTACCAGCGCTACTAAAACAATCAAGCCATCGACACCGAGTCGATGGCTTGTTTGTTTTTAATGCAAAATTCAAAATTCAAAATTGACGCCAGCCGTTGCCCTGAGCCGCAAGGGGTGCGGGGAGCATAACGGCAACAAAAAGGAGTGAAACTCTTTTCATACAGCGAGGCGGGTTTTGTGCTTGATTTATACCACGATAGACACAAATGTACTCTTTTTTGTTGCACGGGGGGAGAAAATTTTTGGCGAAATAATTTTGACCCCACTATTCGCGTGGCAAACAATCTAACAATCAGCAGTATAGGCATTGGAAAAATCGGGGCCTCGGGGCAGTGGTTTTTGTAGATTTGAGAGAAAGTCGTATCTTTACCTGCTAAATGTGCGCATATCGTGCTTGCGCGCGCGAGAAAACAGAGTTATGATAGACAGGGCAACAGTCGATAAGATATACGCCGCAGCCAATGTGGTGGAGGTCGTGAGCGACTTCGTTTCACTCAAGAAGAAAGGGGTGAACTTTATGGCGTGTTGTCCTTTCCACAACGAGAAGACCCCTTCGTTTGTGGTGTCGCCCTCCAAGGGACTCTACAAGTGTTTCGGCTGTGGCAAGGGTGGCAATGCTGTGACCTTTGTGATGGAGCACGAGAAGCTCACCTACGCCGAGGCCCTCAAGTGGGTGGCCAAGAAGTATGGCATACCCGTTGAGGAGAGAGAGGAGACCCCCGAGGAGAAGCAGCGCAACGACGACAGGGAGAGTATGATGGTGGCCAATGCGTGGGCCTCGGACTACTTTGTGGAGCAGATGAACCAGACCGACGAGGGGCGCAGTGTGGCACACGGCTACCTCTCCTCGCGAGGACTGACGGATGCGACCATCAAGCGCTTTGGCCTGGGCTACTGCCCCGAGAGCAGGGCCTCGCGCGACAAGGATACGATGACCCGAGCAGCGCTTGCGGCCGGCTACAAGGAGCAGTTCCTGGTCGACACGGGTCTTACCATCAAGCGTGAGACGGGTGGATACTACGACCGCTTCTGTGGTCGTGTGATGTTCCCCATCCACACCATCTCGGGCCGTGTGACCGCCTTCAGTGGCCGCGCACTCCAGAGCGACAACAAGGCCAAATATCTCAACTCGCCCGAGAGTGTGGTCTACTCCAAGAGCAACAACCTCTACGGCATATACTTCGCAAAGAGCGCCATAACCAAGGAGAACCACTGCATCCTTGTGGAGGGCAACATCGATGTTGTGCAACTCCACCAGAAGGGCATCGAGAATGTGGTTGCTCCGCTTGGCACCGCCCTTACGGTGGAACAGGTCAGGATAATCTCCCGCTTCACGAACAACATCACACTCCTTTTCGACGGCGACAAGGCGGGTGTGAAGGCGGCACTCAAAGGTGTGGATCTGGTGCTCAAGGAGGGCCTCAATGTGAGGGTTGTGGTGCTGCCCGAGGGCGAGGACCCCGACTCCTATGCACGCACCCACTCGGCCGACCAGATACGCGACTATATAACCCTCAACCAAAAGGACTTCATCACCTTCAAGTCGTCGCTCTATGCCAAGGAGGTGGAGAGGGACCCCATCCGCAAGGGTGAGCTCATTGCCGACATCGTCAGCTCCATAGCTCTGATACCCAGCAAGATTCAGCGCTCCGTGTTCATCAAGGAGTGCGCCAAGATTATGGACATCGGCGAGGATGTTCTGGTGAGCGAGGTGGTGCGCAAGAGTGTGGGTGCAACCTACGGCAAGGAGACGCGCGAGTTTGTCACCAAGGCCCAGCAGCATATCAGGCAGGAGGAGGAGAGCGCCCAGAGGAGCATCTCGCTCGACGGTCAGAAGGTTGGCAGTAGTATGACCGAGCTGGAGAGGGAGATTGCGGGCTACCTGATAAAGTATGGCCACCTGACGCTCACCTACAGGGAGGGCAAGATGACCGTGTCGTTCAATGTTGCCGACTCCATTTTCGACTCGCTCGATGGCGACGATGTCTACTTCCAGGACCCCCGCTACAGGGCCATTGTGGAGTGCTACAGGGCACATCGTGAGGGCTTGGGCGAGGGCGAGAAGGTGCCTGAGCACTACTTCATTGAGCTCGACAACCCGGATGCAAGTTCGGCCGCTGTGGATATCCTCACAGAGGGTGAGAACCACCGCCAGTCGGCCATCTGGCGCAGGCGTGACGGCTACACCGACAGCAAGGAGAACATCGAGAAGGAGCAGGCACGAAGGCTCAACGACGAGCTCACACGCCTGGGAAGAGTCATCCCCAAGGCTATCATCCTCTACAAGTCGAAGGCCATTGAGGCCATCATCTCGCAGCTCAACGAGCGTCTGGCCTCGCTCGAGGAGGGCGACGATGTGAAGGAGGCCCAGATATTGGAGGCCATAGGCAAACTGAATGCCGAGCGCAACAAGATTGCCCACCAAACAGACAGGAATATTCTATGAGCAACTATAAGAACATAAACATACGCAACAAGAAGGCATATTTCAACTACGAGATTCTGGAAGAATTCGTGGCAGGAATACAGCTTGCCGGCACGGAGATCAAGTCGCTCCGTCTGGGCAAGGCCTCGCTTGTGGATTGCTACTGCTACTTCTCGGGTCACGAACTCTTCGTCAGGGGTATGAACATCGCGGAGTATGATTGGGGCAATCTGAACAACCACGCACCTCGCCGTGACCGCAAGCTGCTCTTGACCAGTCGTGAGCTGGAGAAGTTGGAGAGAGCCTCGCAGGACAAGGGTGTGACCATTGTGGGCCTGAGAGTTTTCATCAACGACAGAGGCTTTGCGAAGCTGGCCATCGGATTGGCTAAGGGTAAGCACGAGTACGACAAACGCGAAACAATCAAGCAGCGCGACACCAAGCGCGAACTAGATGCAATAAAGAAAAACTATCGACGATAGCGAGTGTGCCTTGTGGGTGCTTTTTGCACCAAATTCCCGAGAGTGCCTTCCTCATTTACCTCTCGTAAACTGCGGAGTCACTCCAGAAATTTGGCACAAAAATCCCTCCACAAAACTCACTCGCGAGAAATTGACAATTGAAAATGGAAAGTTGAACGGGCCAAAAATTTATTAAATTTTCAACTTTCAACTTTCAACTCTCAACTCAATAAATTATGGGTTTGATTTTATGTATTGAGACGGGCACCGACATCTGTTCGGTGGCGCTGGCCAGAGATGGCGAGATGATTGCCCTCAGGGAGAGCGATCTGGGTAAGGACCACGCTCGCAAGGTGGGGGTCTTCACGCAGGAGCTGCTGAGGGAGAATAATATTGAGCCCGACGAGCTCGATGCAGTGGCTGTGGGCAAGGGCCCCGGCTCCTATACGGGCTTGCGCATTGGCGTGTCGTTCGCCAAGGGCCTCTGCTATGCGCTGGGCATTCCGCTTATCGCCGTCGACTCGCTGCGTTCGCTCTCGGCCTGCCTGGCGGAGGAGGTGGAGGCAGGCATCCTCACGATTGAGGATTGGGATCAGGCGGCGCTCTGCCCAATGATCGACGCACGCAGGATGGAGGTCTATGCCGAGCTGTTCGACACCAAACTCAACCCCCTCTCGGAGGTGGTGGCCGAGGTGGTGACCGACCGCAGCTTCTACGACATTCTGCTCACCCACAAGAAGCTCATCATCTTCGGCAACGGAGCCGAGAAGTGTAGCGGCATTCTGGAGTGGGCTGAGTATGTGAGCGTTGCCCCTTCGGCTCGAGGTCTTTGTGCCGAGGCCGAGAGGAGGCTCCAGGCGGGCCAGACGGAGGATGTGGCCTACTTTGAGCCCTTCTACCTGAAGGATTTTATTGTTACGGCCTCCAAGAAGAAACTTTTCTAAGCGGGCCTTGCGGGTGCTTTTTGTGTTGCGTAGAATCCGCCTCACAAGTCACACCCGAATTGAGAATGGGATATAGATAGTAAAAGCGATACGGAGTATCGCAAAAAAATTTTTGGGCGACTTTTTATAAAAAGTCGCAAGAAAGATGGGATATA
The DNA here is from genome assembly GCA_017628675.1 of Tidjanibacter sp. Taxonomy (GTDB): domain Bacteria; phylum Bacteroidota; class Bacteroidia; order Bacteroidales; family Rikenellaceae; genus Tidjanibacter. The sequence goes on along the minus strand of JAGBYS010000129.1, from coordinate 13,974 downwards.
AGGAAGACAAACAATTGCAGCTCGATGGTCGCTATATGCGAATGGCTCGTGTGTGGGCCGAGAACTCCTATTGTATCCGCCGCCAGGTGGGTGCGCTTATCGTGAAGGATAAGATGATCATCTCGGACGGCTACAACGGCACCCCCTCGGGCTTTGAGAATATCTGCGAGGACGAGAGTGGTGTGACCAAGCCCTATGTGCTCCACGCCGAGGCTAACGCCATCACCAAGCTGGCCAAGAGCAGCAACTCGGGCGACGGCAGCACCCTGTATGTCACCGCCTCGCCCTGTATGGAGTGCTCCAAACTGATTATCCAGGCGGGCATCAAGAGGGTTGTCTACAGCGACCTCTACCACAACACCGACGGCATCGACCTGCTGGAGCGCAGTGGTATTGAAGTAGTGAGGGTACAAGGCTAAGCGAGCGGAGCGAGTGTGCCTTGTGGGTGCTTTTTGCACCAAATTCCCGATAGCGAGTTCCTCATTTACCCCAAAGTAAACTGCGGACTCGCTCCAGAAATTTGGCACAAAAATCCCTCCACAAAACCCACTCGAGGGGTCGAAGGTCTAACGTCTAAAGTCTAACGACTAACGACCTAAGGCAGAAAAAGTATCCTTAGGAAATTAAGAAACCTTGGAATCCCTGGAATTCCTGGAACCCCTGGCAAATACAGCGATACGCAGTATCGTCTAAAAGTTTTTGGGGCGCCTTTTGTGCCAGAGTGGCACTTTTGTTAGGGTGGCTCCGAAATAGGGTAGAGCAAATGTAACGATACGAAGTATCGTCTAAAAGTTTTTGGTGCAGCTTTTTACAAAAAGCTGCGAAAGAAAGAGGAAGAAAGAAGAAGAAAATGGAAGAGAAAAAAGTGAATGTTGCGGCGGCGAATGCGCTGGGCGAGGAGAGTATTGGCTCGTTGCTGCGCAAGTATGCGGTGCCGGCGATTATTGCGATGACTGCCTCGTCGCTCTACAATATGGTCGATAGTGTGTTCATCGGTCAGGGTGTGGGTGCTCTGGCCATCTCGGGCTTGGCTGTGACCTTCCCGCTGATGAATATCTCGGCGGCCTTTGGTTCCTTGGTGGGTGTGGGTGCTTCGGCCATTGCGTCGATGCTCCTGGGCCAGAGGAACTACGGTATGGCCCGCAGGGTGCTGGGCAATGTGATGACGATGAATGTGGTGCTGGGTGTGCTGCTTATGGTCTTCGGCATCGCCTTCCTGAACCCCATTTTGTACTTCTTTGGTGCGAGCGAAAATACGATTATGTATGCTCGCGAGTATATGATCTACATCCTGCTGGGCAATGTTGTTACCCACCTCTACTTGGGCCTCAATGCGGTGCTGAGGGCCTCGGGACGGCCCAAGGTGGCGATGTGGGCTACCATCCTGACGGTGGTGCTCAACACGATTCTGGACCCGCTGTTCATCTTCGTCTTCGATATGGGCATCAAGGGTGCGGCCATCGCCACGGTCTTGGCACAGGTTGTATCGCTCATCTGGCAGTTGCGTATCTTCTCCAATAAGAACGAGATACTCCACTTCGAGAATGGAAGGCTCTTCACTTTCGACGGGAAGATTGCCCGCGAGTCGCTCAAGATTGGCCTCTCGCCTTTTTTGATGAATATGGCCTCGTGCTTTGTGGTGCTGCTCATTAATAACCAGTTGCGTCGCTACGGCGATATGATGGGCGAGGGCTCAGGCGACATCGCCATTGGTGCCTACGGCATCGTCAACCGCATCGTCTTTCTGTTTGTGATGGTGGTTATGGGCTTCACGCAGGGTATGCAGCCCATTGCGGGCTACAACTACGGTGCGGGCAAGTACGACAGGGTGCTGAAGGTCTTCTGGAAGACGGTGATGTGGGCCACGATAACGACCACTGTGGGCTTCCTTGTGGGCACTCTGGTGCCGGATGTTGCCGTGTCGCTCTTCACGAGTGACGCCACAATGAGGGAGATTGCCGCCAGGGGCTTTACGATTGTCATCTCGGTGTTCCCGATTGTTGGTTTCCAGATGGTTGCCTCCAACTTCTTCCAGAGTATCGGTATGGCGAGCAAGGCGATCTTCTTGTCCCTCTCGCGTCAGGTGCTGTTCCTCATCCCCTGCCTTGTGGTTGTGCCCTTGAGCTTCGGCATTGAGGGTGTGTGGATGGCTATGCCCATTTCGGACGCCATCGCTACCATTGTTGCCGCAGTGCTCATTGTGGGGCTTGTGCGCAAGTTCAAGAGGTCGCCCTCGGAGATTGGCTTCAAGGGAGTTAAATAGCGGAGAGAGATAGAATGTTTCACAAAAGATAACTGCTTTTATGGAGAAAAAATTTGTGATAACCATAGGTCGCCAACTCGGTGCGGGCGGTAGGGCTCTTGCCGAGGAGTTGGGCCGACGATTGGGTGTGCCGGTCTATAACCACGAGATCATCAACGAGGCCGCCAAGCAGAGCGGCATTGCGGCCGAACTGTTCGAGAAGGCCGATGAGCACACGAGCAATGTCACACCCCTCGGCACGGGCATCTGGTCCTTTGGGTCGATGACCACGCCGGGCTATATCAACAACGACACGCTCTTTGCCATCCAGAGCCAGACGATTGAGAACCTGGCCGATAGGGGCTCGTGCATCTTCGTTGGCCGCTGTGCCGACTATGTGCTCCGTGAGCGTGAGGGGGTGCTGAGCGTCTTTGTTACCGCCTCGCTGGAGGATAGGGTAGCACGCCTCTGCTCTTCGTGTGATAAGAGCGAGAAGGAGTGCCGCGCGTGGATAGCCACCACCGAGCGCAAACGCTCCTCCTACTACAATTACTACACCTTCAAGACCTGGGGTGCGGCCGAGAGTTACGACCTGTGCCTGAACTCCTCGAAGTTGGGTATTGAGGGCTGTGCCGATGTTGTTGAAAAGTATATTGGGGGGGGTAAAATCCTCTAAATAAGATAGTTGAGCCTATGAAAAGTGAGAAACAAACCACACCAAAACCACGCAAGAGAGGCTTCGCCGCAAATATGTTTCGTCGCTACCTCTCGGCCGTAAATCATCCACTCTATTTCCGCCGATTCTACGCCACGGGTAGGGAGCGTATGCCCGAGGACGGCAACCCCACGGTGCTCGTGTCGAACCACCAAAACTGCCTTATCGACCCGCTTGCGCTGGTGTTCCTGCTCTCGGATAGGAAACCTCGCTTTTTGGCCCGTGCAAGCGTCTTCCAGAACCCAATCTTAAATAAGGTCATCAGGGGATTGGGAGCTTTGCCCACATATCGTGCAAGGGTCGATGGTATCCGCGGTGTGGCCAAGAATAAGGGTACGCTGGAGGAAGTCGCCAAGGCGCTCTCCTATGGCGAGACGGTGGTGCTCTACCCCGAGGGTCAGCACCAGAATAAACGCTGGCTCGGAGCCTTCTCGCAGGCATATCTGAAGATGGCCTTTGGCGCTGCCGAGGAGGCGAATTTTGAGCGTGAGGTCTATGTTATGCCCACTGCCAACCACTACTCCCACTACCGCCTGCCCAGGGAGGATATGATGATTGCCTTCGGTGAGCCCATCGCCTTGTCGCCCTACTATGAGGAGTTCAAGGAGAATCCCAGGGAGGTTATGAGCAAGGTGAACGACCTGGTGAGAGGACAAATTGAACATCTGATGCTCAATGTTGAGGACCTCGACCACTACCGCGAGATTGACTTCCTGCGCACCAATACCTATGGCAAGAAGTATACCGCAAAGCACTCTTATAGAGCCGCTTATCTTCCCGAAAAACTCGCCTCGGACAAGGCTCTTGTGGCCGCTCTGAAGGAGGCCACGGAGAGGGATGAGGAGAAGATGGAGGGAATTTTTGAACAGACGCGCAAGTTGCGCAAGAGCATCGAGAAGATGGGCATCAGGGAGTGGCTCCTGGAGGGTCGCCACGGCCTGGGCGGACTGCTTCTTTTCGCCCTCGGAATGTTGATTGGCTTGCCCCTGTTTGTGGCCGCTCTGGCCGCCACCTGGCTTGTCTTTTTGGCCCCCGTGGTGGTCAATAAACTCGCCATCAAGGACCGCCAATTCTGGGGCTCGATAAACCTCGCCGCCACGCTGCTTGTGACCTATCCTCTGTGTGGCATTGTGGCCCCCATTGTGATGCTCTGCTGCGGCTCGTGGGAGTGGGCGCTGGGTTGGTTTGTGGCCTTCCCCATCGCCATCATCTACGCCTCGAACTATATGCGCTGGGGTCAGAAACTCATCGGCTATTGCCGATTTGTCTTCGCCAAGAGGAGCAAAATCGAAAACCTTCAGTCGCTGCGCAAGAGGCTCTATAAGGAGCTCGACAAGACTCTTAAATAGCCTGTTTTGAGCCCCGTTTTAAGGGGGCTTTGATTATATCAAAGGGAAAAGTTGAGGTGCTTCGGCGCTTCACTTTTCCCTTTTTCGATGTGCAATATTTCCTCTCTCCTTTGAAAATACAAGCCTAAAAGGAGGTTTGTTGAGAAAAAATAACACTTTTTGTGTGGAAAATGTTATATTGCAGAGCAAACTATGGACTCTGCAAAGCAGAGTTAAAACGAATTTGGAATGAGAGTGAAAAATTGGACATATTTCTTGGTTGCCACTACGCTTCTGGGTGTGGCACTTTTGGGCACCTCCTGCAAGCAGTCGGGTGGCACGGATGACCCCGTGGAGAGTGGTGCGATTTCGTTCCGCTCCAGTTCCTCGAATGAGGAGGAGCAGAGCCGTGCGGTCATTGCCGACGACGAGGCCCTCGTGGCGGCTTGCTCCTCGGGTGAGGGCATTGGCGTGTGGGGCATTGTCAACGATGAGAACAACGCCAACGCCAGCCTGCTCGACAATGTGAAACTCACCTACCAGGAGGATTGGACCTATGAGCCCACCAAGTATTGGATTCGTGGTGCCAAGCACGACTTCTGGGCCATCTACCCCTATTCAGAGGCGAACTGCTCGCTGAACCCCGCAACCGGCATCCTCTCCCGCAGCAACATCACCCTCGGCACCACCAACCCCGCAAACAATGTGGACTATATGTGCGCCGTCAATGGCCGCGACCTGAGCCTTCCCGACGCTCCCACAGGCCCCGTGCCCCTGGAGATGCGCCACGCAATGTCGCTCCTGGAGTTCCGCTTTGTCAACGCAATGGGCTTCGTGAACTCGGTGTCGGATATCTCCCTGAGCGGTCACCTCTACAAGGCAAGCCTCGCCTTTGGCCCCGACGGCCGACTGGAGGGCGCGACCGACGGTCTGGTGGACATCGTGGTGACCCCCACCTCCGAGAGGGCCGAGTCGAGTCAGTTTATGGGCCAGTCGCTCTCCAACATCGACAAAAACATCTCCGTTAGCCACAACCTCTTCGGCAATGTGGGCAGCATTGTCGTTTTGCCCCAGGAGGTCGAGGGTAACAGCATATTCTTCAATCTGAAGGTCAACAGCTCCCTGTCTAACATCAATCTTGGCATCCTCCCCATTACCGAGTGGCTGCCCGGAAAGAAGTATGTCTACACCGTGACCCTCACGACCACCACCATCATCTGCGATGTGATTGTGGTCGACTGGATCAGGGATGAGGTGGAGCTTGTGCCCATTGAGTAACAAAACAGGCCCGACACCCTTCGGGGTGAGAAGAACAAAAGCAAAACACACACAGAAGAGAACACACAAAGACGAGATATGAGAGTTGGAAAAAAGATATTGGCCCTGACGCTGAGCCTTGTGGCTATGGCGGGATGCGAGAGCGAGTGGGAGTTGCCCTATTCGCCCCAGGCTATACGCTTCTCGGTGGGCGGAAAACTCGACATTACCACCAAGGGCCCCATCGACCAGACGATGGTCAATGACCACACGGTGCCTGTGAGGGTGACGGCCACAAGGGGTGGCAGCAACCTCTACACCAATGAGCAGATCTTCCGCAATGCGGAGACAGGTGAGTGGCTGCCCACACAGAATCAGCAGAAGGAGTGGACTACCGACATCCGCCACACCTTCTACGCCAACGCCTATCACCCCACCAATGCGACCTCCAATGGTTCGCTCACGATTACCAGCCCCACCAACATCGTGATTCAGCAGCCTGCAACCTACGACGAGGAGTCCAAGGGTAGGATGGTGGACTACCTGCTTTCGCAGAACTTCGTCTACACGGTGCCTATGGGCTCGCGCCCACCGCTGGTGAAACTTATGATGGAGCACGCGGTGACAATGGTGGAGATCAACATCGCTAAACACATCTCCTTCCAGAGCACGAGTGTCTACCTGAAGATGCTCACCCTGGAGGGTTTCTACCGCTCGGCCACGATGACCTGCCCCACCTTGGCGCAGTATGGCAAGGAGGGGGAGAGCAACGCCGAGAATTGGCAGTACACGGCCAGGGGCACCAAGGATGCAGTCTACACCATTGAGGGTGCTGCTCCCTTCCCTTCAGTCACCTCCGGGTGCGTACCCCTGTCGGTGCGCGAGGACGAGGATGGCGTGAGGATGACCTTCCTGGCCACACCTCAGCAGCTCGAGGAGGGTTGTAAACTCACGGTGGGCTACTGGGTGAACGAGAAATATAGGGACGATCTTCCCGATAACTTTGTCTACCACGAGTCCTCGTTCAACCTGTTCGACTATAGGACCGTGGGCAATGTGGCACTCTGGGCCCCCGGCCACCACGTTGTCTACACCCTGGAGGTCGATACGGGTATCACCCTGGAGGGAACAATCGCCCCCTGGGTGGATGTGGACTACATTGAGGGTACGGTGCTCCCCGTGAAGTAGGAGCGGACATCGAGTTCTAAACCGACAAGACAAGGAGGCAACAAACCAAGAGGCTCCTAAGCAAACATAAGTGAATGAGAATGAAGACACGAGAAAAGATATTTACCCGCATAGCGGCCCTGGCAGTGGCGTTTGTGGCCACGGGCTGCTTCAACGATTTAATTGACGAGAGCGACGACCCCAGCAAGGTACGCCTGTGGGCAGGCATCACCTCCGGCTCGTCCAGGAGTGAGGTTGTGGAGGAGCTCCCCTTTGAGCGCACCCGCATTGCGCGCAACTCCAACCCCGGAATGCGCACCCCCGAGTTCGACGGGACACTCGACATCGGCGTGGTGAGGGTGAGCGCCAGGGAGGATGCCGACCGCTTCCCCGACTTCCGCGACACCAAGGTGCCCGTGCTGGCGAGCCTCGGCCGCAATAAGGACGAGAGCGACTTCATCCGCCCCATCGACTTCCTGAGTCAGGCACAGTTCTTCCCCGACGCTACCAGCGAGTTGCGCTATGCGGCCTGGTACCCCTGGGTGGATAGCGATAGCGACCCCACGACCGACGACAACGGCGGCGTCTACCACTCGGACGAGAAGTCGAGCCAGGTGACCATCCCCATTACGGGTTGGAAGGATGTGATGTATGGCAATGTGGTTACGGGCTCCTACACTACGGGCTTTCCCGTGATGAAGTTCGACCACGCGCTGTGTGTCTTCCGCATCCACGTCTATGCGATGATTGCCAAGGACGAGTTCGGCAACGATGTTCCCACGGCCGATTGGGGTGAGATTACCCATATGACGCTCAACAATGTGCCCAGCCAGGTGAGGATGACTCTGCCCCACGTGTGCAAGGAGATTGTGGACGGAGAGCCCGTGCACGACGGGTCCAATGGCGATAAGTTCACCCTCGAGTTCCTGGGCGAGGAGCACCTGGCGCTGGATAATAACGCCCCCATTCCTTTCGACCCTCCCAAGTCGCTACCTCTGGGTATCAACAAGTGTGTGATGGTGTCGGAGGTCATTGCGGGTCCTCCCTTGAGCGGCGTGCTCAACATTGCCGTCAAGACCAGCAGTATGGGTGACGCGGAGCAGGATGTGTCGATTGCTCGTAACTTCCAGCCCGGCCACGCCTACGATATCATTCTGCGCTTCTCGGACCACGGAATGATCAATGCGGATGTCTATGTGAGCGAGTGGCAGACCAACCCTCCCATCCACGAGGAGCTGGCCGCAAATATGTACTACGACCTGAGCACCATCGAGACCTCCAACTGCTACATTGTGCGCTCGGCCAACTACTCCTACTGCTTCAACGGCACGGTGAAGGGTAATGGCGAGGGTGCGCTTGTGGGAATGACGGCTGCGGATGCGAAGCTCAACCCCGGTTGGGTGGATGTTCTGTGGAGCGACCTTCCCACCGATATTGACCTCAATGGCGACGGCACTGCCGACCCGCTGTTTGCGCTCCAGAGCCACAAACTCTCGGAGGGCAAGGTGCTCTTCGACCTGTTTGGCTACACGACCACCAATGCCGATGGCACCACCAATAAGGACAACAAGGAGCTTCCTGCCAGGGGCAATGTGATCCTTGGTGCCTACGATAAGAACCCCGCCGAGGGTGGCAAGGTCATCTGGACCTGGCACCTGTGGATTACTCCCCAGCCCACACCCATCGGTTGCTCCAACGGCTTTGTGGTGCTGGACCGCAACCTGGGCGCCACTACGGATGTGCCCACCACGGGTGGCTATGCCGACCCCGCACACGGCTACTTCTACCAGTGGGGTCGCCCCTCGCCTCTGCACTTCGAGGGCGGCAGTGTGCCCACCTCCACGACCCACACGAGGCTCGACGACCTCTACCCCGATGGCGACTACAACATCATCTATGGCTCGGGCGATAAGGATCCCGGTGCGTGGATGGATAAGACGGGCCCCTGGGGCGAGCACCACGACCATATGTGGGGCGACACGGGTAGCGACTATGAGGATCAGCAGAAGACCCTCTTCGACCCCTGTCCTCCCGGCTATTTTGTGGCCAACTACGCCTTCTGGCGCGACTTTGCCAAGTATGAGGTGTCGTTTGAGTCGAGGGGTGTGAGGGTGAACCGCAATAGCGAGGATATATGGTTCCCTGCCACGACGGTGCTCAACGACGAGGGCCACATCGACGACCGCTTTGTGGGCGTGACGATGCGTACCTCGAGTGTGGACTACGAGAACGGCACCCACCCCTACAACTTCTACTACACCGCCTCGGGCACGGCCGAGAGGAGCTCGGAGATGTCCAGGTGTAACTACGCAATCCCTGTGAGGTGCATCTCGACCACCACCGCACCTGCCGTTACCGACCTGAGCGAGAGCCAGACGGCCAACTGCTACATTGTGACCGAGCCCGGCTACTATAAGTTCAAGGCGACCGTCAGGGGTAATGGCGTTACGGAGCTGTGGCCCTTTGGTAATAATGCCGACAAACAGATGCTGCAGTTTGGCGACGGTATGGATGCAACAATCTCGCCCTCGCGTGTGGACCTGCTGTGGTGGCAGGGCGACTTCACGGAGATGAGGGATGTGCCCGACGCCGAGGAGGTACAGAGGCTGCAGTGTGTCGAGATACAGAACGGTGGAAAACTTAAGGATGGCTACCTGGAGTTCCTCATCAAGGAGGGCAACTTCCACCCCGGCAATGTGGGCCTTGCGGCCTACGACGCTGCGGGCAACATCCTCTGGAGTTGGCACATCTGGATGCCCTCTACCCGCCCCGAGGATAAGCGCTCGGGCCGAAAGACTATGCAGGACCGCTACCTGGGCGCAACCCAGGCACCCGTCATCAACCCGTCGACCACCGCGCTCAACTTCGTGAACTACAAGGGCGAGGCTGACAACTCCAACGAGGCCGCCAGGGCAACCTTCGGCTTCTACTACCAGTGGGGTAGGAAAGATCCTATTATGGCGGCACCTCTGGATGCTTCGGGCAGTGGGTCTGCAAACGGCAATACGCTCACCTGCGCCCCCTACTGGACGAAGGCCTATAGCACCGATGGCTCGGGTGCGTGGACAAGGATGACCACCATCCCTCGCGCAGCTGGTCAGGTGAGGCCCGCTGTGGCGATGGCCAACCCTCTGACCTTCTACTATTCGGGGAGTGGTGCAGGCGCCACTAACTCAAGGTGGTACACGCAGTTTGGTGTCTCCCACACCAATGCTGCAATGTGGGGCTACGCTGTGTGGGGCACCTACGCAGGTCAGGACTTCTCCAAGACCTTCTACGACCCCTGCCCTCCCGGCTATCGTACCGCATTCCACACCGTTTGGAGAACTGCCGACAATGTGGGTTATGGTGGTGATGACTCGGGAACAGATTGGTATGATTGGACCAACGAGGGCAACTTCACGACCTATGGCTTTGTGACCACAAAGAACAGTTTCGATCGCAACTTCTACCCGTATGCAGGTAGGCGCACCTTCCAGGGTGCCTACGAGAATGTGCTCTCGGATGGCTACTGGACCACGGGTATGCCTATGGGTCAGTATAACACCCGAACATATACCTACAGCAGACAAAACACCAATTCCAGACAGGAAACCGGCGAGGGTTCTGCCTATGGCCGCTCGGTAAGGTGTATGAAAGAGTAATGAGCAAAGAGCAGAGAGTAATTGTAATTGGCTGAGAGTGAGGGTCGAAGGACCCGAAAAAGAGATATAACAACGATATATGAGAACAAAGAAGATAAAAGAGTTGTTGGGAGTGGCTGCTGCCCTGCTTTTGGCGGGCTGTGTGACCTTTGGTCCCGACGAGGATATAAACGGTAGCGGCACGGGCGGCAATCTGTCCGACGGCCCCTCGGTCGAGATGGAGATTCTGTGTGGAGGCTCCTCGGCCGAACTGCCCCCCTACTCGAAGGGTAGGCTCACAACCCGTGCGCTCATCAATAGCGAGACGACCGTGGCGACCAAGGCCAACTTCCTCCGCATCGACGAGGACCTGGCGCTCGACGACAACGGCCTCTACACCTTCACATCCTCGAACGATCCCGCATCGAGCCGCTACTACAAGAGTGTCAACTGGTATGACTCCTATCTGCTGGAGGCAACGCTTATGTCGTCGCCAGACAAGGATATGATTCGTTCGGCCTTCCTGGACCCTGCGCAGACCTACAAGATGCGTATCCACACCGACGAGATGGATGTGGCCGACACCCTGGACTTCTACCACACCCGTATGGTAGGTTGGTACCCGATGAACTGCGGCGACGGCGAGGGCAAGGCCCCCATCTGTAAGGTGGGCGAGGTCTACAGTTCGGTTGTGTCGGAGAGTGTGGACGCCTCGGGCAACGGCCAGGTGTCCGTGCAGTTCCACAACCTCGATGGTCAGACCGATGTGATGGTGAGCGATATGCTCGAGGGTCAGTTCTGGCACTCGCCCGACGCAAGCCCCTCCGACACCCACTACCACAGCAACTACGCACCCGCAGGACACCCCACACTCGCCGAGGGCACCTACATCTACGCACCCCCCTTCGGCCGTCACAGCCAGGAGCGTGTTATGGGCCCCAATGGTGAGACCCTCCAGTGGGCCATCGACTACGACAACCACTTCACCTACAAACACTACCTCTCGGCCGTGAGGATCTATGCCCACGCCGAGCAGTCGCCTCAGATTCTTTCGATGTGGGGCGACATCGAGAATGTGGTCATCCAGAATCAGCCCACCTCGGTGAAGATTACGCTCCCCTATGAGAAGGGTATCCACGGTGTGGCCTACGATTGGGACAACTTCGAGAACTTCAACATCGCCACAGGCCGCATCTTCGGCGAGGGCGACACCAATAGCGACGACGCCGTGTCGGTGACCTACCCCATCTCGCTCAAAACCGCAGCGGCCGATGCGACCATCTACCTCGGCTATGCGCTCATCTGCCCCGACCACGAGTTGGAGATTCAGCTCCACACCACCTCGGGTGTCTATATGGTGAAGATTCCCCCCTATGTTGAGGATGAGCACGGCAATATGGTGGACATCCTCCACGCAAGCAATATCTACGATATTGTGCTCGACCTGAAGACCAACGGTACGGTTGCGGCTCTGCTCGAGAAGGAGGAGAACCTGCGCTACTACGACCTCACTCGTCTGACCATTTATGAGCACCCCGAGGAGGGCGAGGAGGATTTGGCCATCTTCCGCTACGCCAACACCTATGTCGTGTCGCCCGACCACACCCCCAAGGTGGATGAGGAGGGACGCTATGTTGTGGATGCCGGTGGCAACCCCGTCTATGACCAGTACGATGGCTACTGCTTCTCGGCCACTACCATCGGTAACGGCCAGTCGGGTATCATCTCTCACGGTACCCAGACACTCTATCCCACAAGTGCCTCCATCTCTCCCTACTCGGCTCGTCTGCTGTGGGAGAGCAAGTTGGGCCTTGTGACCCACGTGGAGTACATCTACGGCTATGTCCGCTTCCGTGTGCCCGACAGGACCGCACGAGGCAATGCCGTGATTGCCGTCTACGACAAGGAGGGTAAGGTGCTCTGGAGCTGGCACATCTGGATTACCGACCCGCCACAGGATAGGGTCTATGATAATGGCGAGAACGACATCATCCTGCTCGACCGCAACCTGGGTGCTACCCGTGAGAGGTGGTCAGGTGCGGGCGACGCTCTGGATACCTATGGCCTCTACTATCAGTGGGGTCGTAAGGACCCCTCGATGGGCCCCCCGAGCTACAACTACTCCATCACGGACCTTATCACAGCCCCCTATTGGGACTACTCCTCGCGTGAGCGTACGGCTGCGGAGGTCACCCAGTTTGCACGCCCCACAACCCGTGACGGCGTGGAGCACCCTATGTTCCTCATCCTGCCTACCGCACAGCAGCAGGCATACTACTTCAACTGGATATATGAGCGAAACGACATCCTCTGGGGCTACTATCCCGAGGATGGCGCAATCTTCAAGACCATCTACGACCCCTGTCCCTTCGGCTACCGTGTGCCTATGCAGAGCGAGATGGCAACAGTCTTCAGAAATGCCGCCTCCAGGACCGACTATGGCCAGGTGGTGAATTCGGGCGGCACCCAGATCTACTTCCCCTACGCGGGATATAAAGGTGTGGACCGTGACCTGCAGTCGCTGGTGCTCTCGTGGAACTATGTGGGCCAGAAGGGCGACTATATGACCGCCACTATCAGCAAAAACAACACCGAGACCTTCGCCGGTCACCCCACACTCGACCACCGTGGCCGTGTCTATCTCACCAAGGTGAACACCTGGGAGGAGACTCAGAATACGGGTGACTACGCCTACACCACCTCCGACACCGAGAATAAGTATCGTGTGCTCGACTATGCCAACCGTCGTACGGCGGCCTCTGTGAGGTGCGTGAAGAACTTCTCGGTGGGCTCCATCGGCGCACTGCTGACCGCCTCGCAGGATTGGTTCATCCCCGGCAGCGAGATTAAGCTCACCTGTGAGGCTGTAAGCTCCGAGAACCAGATCTCCACCGCAACCCTCACCGTCGAGAGTATCGACACAGGCCTCATCAAGACCATCTATCAGACCCTGCCCGGCAATGTCGAGAGCACCCAGCCTATGTGGATGCGCGAAGAGTCCTTCATTGTGGGTGTGCTCGGTGGCGAGTTCTGGAGCGAGAGCTACAAGTTCACCCTCACCTGCTACAACTCCCACGGAGTTAAGGCCGAGGCGACCACCACCATCAACTACCACGACCACCCCCTGACTATCGACCTGTCGCAGTGGAACAACGCCGACATCACTGCCGATCGCCTGGAGACCTACACGACCTACACCCGTCGTTTCGTGGTCAACACCGCATCTCAGGCCGATACTCCCGCCGATGTGACCGTTCAGTACCACGACGCAGGCTCGCTCGTGCCCGTGAAGCCCACTCGCATCTCGTCGGTAGGCACCGCCCACACCTACGAGTTCAGCTTCCGTATGGAGGACTACGGCGAGAAGACCTTCACCATCACAGCCGTCTGCCGTGAGCTCGATGTCCACACCGCCACCATCAACCACCACACGCTCTTCTATGAGAAAGAGCTCTATAACCTCGACTACTACTTCCGTCCCGTGGATAGTAGGTGGTTCTACTGGGCTGGCGAGAGCGTTGTCTTCGATTGGTGGGCATCCTCGCCCAATGGCAACCTCGAAGAGGTGAGCCTCATCTACGACTACAACACCGAGCTGGGTAATGCCGGTTCCACCACCAATAATGCCGGCTCAACCATCTG